>JBBSLY010000090.1:0-6563 GCA_038233455.1 Solirubrobacterales bacterium
GCCCGAGACCCAGGCCGCGCTCGAGGCCCAGGTGCAGGACCTCTTCTTCGGGCGCTACGTGGACGCCGGCCCGGAGCGGTGGCTGATCTGGCACGGACGCGGGCCGCTCGGCCCGATGCGCTACGCCTGCGGCGACCACCGCGGCGAGCTGACGGCCTACCTGCGCCACCACTACGGATCGGTGGCCCCGCAGCCCTGGAAGATGGGCCCCTATCCCCGGCCGCTGATCGGCGGAGGCACGGCCAAGCGTGCCCAGCTGGGACGCTACGGGGGCGGTTCGGGCTTCGCGGTATGAAGCGCGGGTAGGCTCCTCGGCCGTGGACGTGGCAAGGATCAAGGAACAGGCCCGCGCCGGGTGGAGCATGGGCGAGTACTCAGGGCTGTCGGAGCTGCTGCGCCCCGCCGCGCTGCGCCTGGCAGACGCCTGCGCGGTCTCGGCGGGCCAGGAGGTACTCGACGTGGCGGCCGGCGACGGCAACTTCGCGGCCGCCTGCGCGGCGGAGGGCGCGAGCGTCGTCGCGTCCGACATCGCTCCGGGGATGGTCGAGAAAGGCCGGGCGCGCACCGATGCCGAGGGCTATGACATCGAGTGGGTCGAGGCCGACGTGGAGGAGCTGCCCTTCGAGGACGCGCGCTTCGCCTGCGTCGGCTCGGTGTTCGGCGCGATGATCGCGCCGCGCCCGCGGATGGCCGCCGAGGAGATGTTCAGGGTCGTGCGCCCCGGCAACACGATTGGCATGACCGCATGGCTCCCCCAGGGCCCCACCCACGAGATGTTCGAGCTGACCCGCAGCTACGGCCCGCCGGCGCCCGAAGACCTGCCGCGGCTCGAGCAGTGGACCCGGGAGACCGTGGTGCACGAGCGCTTCGACGGCCTGGCGAACTCGATCGAGCTCGAGCGGGCAACGCTGCCGTGGTCGGCCGACTCCCCGCAACAGTTCGTGGCCGACATGGAGCGCCACGCGCCCATGCAGGCGGCCGCCAAGGCGAACATGGAGCCCGACCGCTACGCCGAGATGTACGAGAAGCTGGTGGAGATGGCACGGGGGTGGGCCGGCGGCGACGGCGGGTTCGAGGTCGACGCCCACTACGTCGTGATCGTCGCGCGGCGGCGCGGATAGCCCTGGCCGCGCGGCTGCTGATCGAGTACGACGGGACCGACTTCGCCGGCTGGGCCCACCAGCCGGACAGGCGCACCGTGCAGGGCGAGCTCGAAGCTGCACTTGCCACGCACCTTCACGAGCGGGTAGCGTTGACGGTGGCGGGGCGCACCGACGCGGGTGTGCACGCCCGGGGGCAGGTGGCCAGCCACCCGGGCACCTTCGCTCCTGCGTCTCGGCTCAACGGGGCGCTGCCGCCCGACGTGCGCGTGCTCGCGAGCGAAGCCGCCCCCGAGGGGTTCGACGCCCGCCACGATGCGGTTGCGCGCAGCTACCGCTACCGGGTGCTCACCGGTCGCGTGGCACGCGTCTTCGAGCGCCAGCGCTCCTACCACTGGCGCTACGACACCGACCGTGGCGCCCTGCGTGAGTGCGCCGAGCTGGTCGCGGGCACGCACGACTTCACCGCCTTCACGCTCACCAAGACCCGCCACACTCACTTCCGGCGCCAGGTGCTCGTCGCCGAATGGATCGATGAGGGCGACGGCGTGCTGGCGTTTCGGATCGAGGCCGACGCGTTCCTGCGGCGCATGGTCCGGACGCTGGTGGGCACCATGCTGCACGTCGGCACCGGTCGGGTGAGTGTGGAGCGTTTTTCCGAGCTGCTGGAGGGAAGACCTCGCTCGCAGGCGCGCGACGCAGCCCCGGCCCACGGGCTCTATCTCGAGTCCGTGCGGTACTGAATCGTCACTCTGGCCCCCCGGAGTAGGACTATCCTCGAAGCGATGAAGGTCCTGCTCACCAACGACGACGGGATCGGAGCCACGGGCATCCACGCCATGCGCCGGGCGCTGCTCGAGGTCCCGGGCGTCGAGCTGGCGGTGATCGCGCCCGACTCCAACCGCAGCGCGACGGCCCGCAGCATCACCACCCGCACGCCACTCTGGGTCGACGAGGTCGAGCTGGAGGACGGCAGCACCGTCTATGCCACCGACGGTACGCCCGTCGACTGCGTGCGCTTCGCGGCCCTCGGCCTGATCGAGTTCGAGCCGGAGCTGATCGTCTCCGGCATCAACCACGGCTTCAACCTCGGCGACGACATCACCTATTCGGGCACCGTGGCCGCCGCGCTTGAGGGGATCGTGTTGGGCGTGCCGGCGATCGCGGTCTCCCAGCAGGCCGACCGGGGCCGAGTCGACTTTCGCTCCGGCAAGGGCTGGACGGCCGAGGACTTCGAGGAAGGGGCCCGCTTCGTGGCGCGGATGGTCGAGGAGATCGAGCACGTCCCGATGCCCGAGGGCACCCTCCTCAACGTCAACTGCCCGGCGGGCGAAATCGCCGGCGCCCGCTCGTGCAGGCTCGGCAAGCGGATCTACCGCGACCGGCTCGAGCTCGCGGAGGAGGCCGGCGGGCGCAAGCGCTACCGGATCTACGGCGAGGACCCCGGCTACCACGACGAGCCCGACACCGACTTTGCGGCGATCGCCGAGGGGCTGATCGCCGTCACTCCGTTGCACTTCGACCTCACCGACGGTGCGGCGGTCGAGGAGCTGGGCGGCTTCGAGCTCGACCGCCTGCTGCGGCCTGCGGCCAGCGAGGTGTGACCGAGCAGGCCCCACACGAGCGCGCCGCCGAGCTGCGCCGGGCGCTCGATCATCACAACCACCGCTACTACGTCCTCGACGACCCCGAGGTCTCAGACGTCGAGTACGACGCCCTGCTCGACCAGTTGCGCGCCCTCGAGGAGGCCGACCCTGAGCTGCGCACGCCCGACTCGCCCACCCAGCGCGTGGGCGCCCGCCCGCGGGAGCGCTTCGAGCCCGTCCGCCACCTCCAGCCGATGCTCTCGCTCGCCAACGCGCGCAACGAGGAGGAGCTGCGGGCCTGGCTCGCGCGCAGCGAGCGGCTGCTCGGAAAGCAGGGCGTGGAGAACGCCGAGATCTCCTTCGTCACCGAGCCCAAGGTCGATGGGCTGGCCATCTCACTCCTCTACGAGGACGGGGTGCTGGTGCGGGGCGCCACCCGGGGGGACGGGGAGGTCGGCGAGGACGTGACCCAGAACCTGCGCACGATCAAGGCCGTGCCGCTGCGCGTGCAAGACGCCCCACGACTGCTGGAGGTGCGCGGGGAGGCCTACCTGCCGCGTGCCGCCTTCGCCCGTCTGAACGAGGAGCGCGCCGCCGCCGGCGAGCCCACCTTCGCCAACCCGCGCAACTCGGCGGCCGGGTCGATCCGCCAGCTCGACCCGGAGCTGGCCGCCGCCCGGCCGCTGTCGATGTGGTGCTACTCGATCGGAGCGCTGGAGGGACTCGAGTTCGCCGGCCACCTGGAGTCCCTGGAGTGGCTGCGCGACCACGGCTTCAAGGTCAACCCCGACATCGAGCGCCATGGAGACCTCGATGCGGTCGTGGCCCGGTGCCGGGACTGGGAGGAGCGCAGAGAGGGACTCGACTTCGAGATCGACGGGGTGGTGGTGAAGGTCGACGACCTCGATCTCCAGCGCCGCCTCGGCGTGGTCGGCCGCGAGCCCCGCGGCGCGATTGCGTGGAAGGTCCCGCCGATGACCGCCATCACGAGGCTCGAGCGGGTCTCGTGGAACGTGGGGCGCACCGGTCACATGGTGCCCTTCGCCGAGCTCGAGCCCGTGCAGGTCTCCGGGGTGACCGTGAAGCTCGCCACGTTGCACAACGAGGAGGACCTCGAGCGCAAGGACGTGCGCGAGGGCGACGAGGTGATCGTGACCCGGGCCGGCGACGTGATCCCGCGGGTGGTCTCGCCGAGCCCGAAGGCGCAGCGCTCGAAGAGCCGTGGTCCCGTGCCCCGGCCGCCGGCGCAGTGCCCGGCGTGCGGCACGCCCACGGTCAAGCCCGAGGACGGGGTGTGGACGATCTGCCCCAACCGCGCCTCCTGCCCGGGCCAGCTCTTCCAGGCGGTGAAGCACTTCGTGAGCCGCGGCGCCATGGACATCGAGGGGCTGGGGGAGAAGCAGGCGGCCGCCTTCCTGACAGACGGGCTGATCGCCAGCGTGGCCGACATCTACGAGCTTGACGGGGCCCGGCTGGCCGAGCGGGAGGGCTTCGGCGAGGTCTCCGCCGCCAACCTCATCGAGGCCATCGAGCGCTCCAAGCGCCAGCCCTTCAGCCGTGTGCTCTACGGCCTTGGCATTCCCGGGATCGGCTACGTGAACGCGAAGTCGCTCACCGCACAGCTGCGCACGATGGATGCGCTGCTGGCCGCCGGGCCCGAGGAGGTGGAGGCAGCGCCGGGCATCGGCCCCGTCCTGGCGCAGATCGTTGTCGAGACGCTCGCCGACGAGGCCACCCGCGAGCTGATCGAGCGCCTGCGCGGCCACGGCCTCTCGATGGTCGACGAAGGCCCGCCGCCGGTGGCTTTGGACGGGCCGCTGACCGGGCGCACCCTGGTGCTCACGGGAACCCTTCCCAACCTCACCCGCGAAGACGCGACGGAGCGGATCGAGGCCGCCGGGGGCAAGGTCACGGCCTCGGTGTCGGGGAAGACCGACTACCTGGTCGCGGGGACCGACCCGGGCACGAAGCTGGCGAAGGCCGAGAAGGCCGGCACCGAGGTGCTCGACGAGGAGGGACTGCTGGCGCTGCTGGGAGGCTGACTGCGGAGCCGGCTCAGCGCAGGCCGGCGATCGCCTGGAGCATGCTGTCCTGGAGATCGCGCGCGCCGTAGGGGTAGACGCCGTTCATCAGGATCGAGAAGACGTAGGTCTGCCCCGAGCGCGCGCGACAGAAGCCGGATACAGCCGACACATTCGAAAGCGTCCCGGTCTTGCCCCGGCAGCTCTCGCGAGCGGGACCTGAGCGCATCCGCGTGCCCAGCGTGCCGTCGCGCCCGGCGATCGACAGCGAATCGAAGAAGGCCGGGAAGTCCTCGCGCTCGCGGAGGGCCATCAGCAGCCGGACGACCCGCACCGGCGAGGCCTCGTTGCCGCGCGACAGCCCCGAGCCGTCGGTGAGGGACGCGGGTGCCGCGCCCAGGCGCCTGGCGAAGCCCGTGGCCAGCCGCGCGCCGCGCCTGGTCGTACCGAGACCTCCGGCCTGCGTCGACAGGTCCTTCACCAGCATCTCCGCGAAGTAGTTGTCGGAGTCCTTGTTGGTGAGCCTCACCAGCCGGGCCATCGGCGGCGAGAGCACCCGCGCGATCAGGTCGGTGCGGCCGGGGCGCCGGCCCGCGCGGGGTGCTTCCCGGACGGCTACGCCACGGCGCTCCAACGCGGCGTCGAGCCTGGCGGCGGCGAACGACGGCGGATCGGATTGAAAGCTGCGCCCGCTCTCGTCCCCGAGGCCGCGGTTGTAGCTGAGCGCGCTGAGCGGGCCCACGTAGGGCGAGGTGCCATAGCCGGACTCCGGCCCGCCGCGTAGGGAGTCAAAGCGCGACTCGTCACCGAGGATCCGCCCCCGCACCTGCTTGATCCCGTAGCTGTCGAGCTTGGCGGCAAGCCGCTCGACGCTGGCTGCGCTGCCATAGGAGCGCCGTGCGAACCGCCGGCTGCCGAACGTTGGATCGC
Source organism: Solirubrobacterales bacterium (assembly GCA_038233455.1). Lineage (GTDB taxonomy): Bacteria > Actinomycetota > Thermoleophilia > Solirubrobacterales > Thermoleophilaceae > JAAYBF01. The sequence continues at coordinate 5,638 of JBBSLY010000090.1, forward strand.
CACCGCCCACCAGATACAGGTTTCCGCGGTAGATCCCGTTGAAGTCGAGCTCCCCCGCCCCCCTCACCTCGGTGTGCAGCCGCCCGCGCACGCCGAACCGGGCGAGGGCCGTCGAGGTGGTGTAGAGCTTGGTGTTGGACGCGAGGATCCGAGGGCGGGCGTGGCGCCAGCGGAAGACCACCTTGCCCGTCGTGGCGTTCTGCACGAAGGCGCCCGAGGCCGAGCCGGCCGCGCGCATGCTCCGTGCCAGGTCGTCGCGTAGCGCGGCCACGCCGGCTGTGGGTGCTGCGGTCGCCGGGCCGGCGAGGCAGAGGAGGCCGAGGATGGTGAGGATCGACGCCTTGGCAACGGCGTTCGGAGCGAGTCGTGCCATATGGAGGTCGAACACGCTATAGGCCGCCCCGGAGCGGGGTGACTGGCGAAATCCGGCCCATGCCCGATAATGGATGGTGATGGGCGATGTCGTAAAGCTCCAGAAGCCGTCCGCGAAGAAGCGCCAGGCCGCGGCGAAGCCCTCTCGGCGAAAGCCCCACAGCTCACGGACCGCCCTGGTACTCGGTGGCGGAGGCTTCACCGGCGGCGTGTACGAGATCGGTGCGCTGCGTGCCCTCGATCTGCTCGCGGTGAACCGCACGGTCAACCAGTTCGACGTCTACGTGGGGACCAGCGCGGGCTCGTTCGTGAGCAGCATGGTGGCCAACGGCGTGACCCCCGAAGAGATGATGCGGGTGGTCGACCAGCAGGTCCCGAGTCCCTTCCGAGACGTGGACCGAGGGGCGCTCATGCGGCCCAACTACCGGGAGTTCGCCCAGGGCGCCGCCCTCCTGCCGATGAAGCTGATGGGCCTCGCCCGTACCCTGGTGGGCAACCTCGGCCAGCTGTCGGTGATCGACCTGGCCGTGCAACTCGCAGAGGGCCTGCCCTCC
>JBBSLY010000091.1:0-6495 GCA_038233455.1 Solirubrobacterales bacterium
CGGGGCCGCCGCCGCCGCGCCCGGCGCTGGCCTGCTGGGGCGCCTCGAGCTCGGTGAGGTCCTGCGCGAAGCCCTTGGGCATGATCTCGCCCTTGTTGATCCAGACCTTCACGCCGATGCGACCGAAGGTGGTCTTGGCCTCGAAGAAGCCGTAGTCGATGTCAGCGCGGATCGTGTGCAGCGGCACCCGCCCGTCCGAGTAGCCCTCCGTGCGGGCCATCTCGGCGCCACCCAGGCGGCCGGAGACCTGCACCTTCACGCCCTTTGCGCCCGAGCGCATGGCGGAGGTCAGCGAGCGCTTCATCGCGCGTCGGAAGGCGACGCGGTTCACGAGCTGCTCGGCGATCGACTGCGCCACGAGCTTGGCGTCAAGCTCAGGGCGCTTGATCTCGAGGATGTTCACCTTCACGGCCTTGTTGGTCATCTTGTGGAGCTCCTTGCGCAGAGCGTCCACCTCGCTGCCGGACTTGCCGATCACGATGCCGGGCCGGGCCGTGTGGATGTTGACCTCAATCTCGGCCTTGTTCTTCTTGATCGTGATGCTCGAAAGACCGGCGTGGGAGAGCTTGTTCTCGATGTGGTCGCGGATGCCGATGTCCTCGAGGAGGTAGTCGGCGAACTCCTTCTCGGAGAACCACGTCGACTTCCAGTCGTGGATGTAGCCGACCCGCATCGACTCGGGATGGACTTTTTGACCCATCTAGGACTCCTTCCGAGAGCGATTCGAAGGATTCGGCATCCCTGCCGAATCCTTCACGGTCGTAAGCGTGATCGTCATGTGGCTGGTGCGCTTCATGATCGGCGTGGCGCGCCCCTGCGCGCGCGGCCGGTAGCGCTTGATCGTGGGGCCCTCGTCGACGAAGGCGCTCAGAACCCGCAGCTCCTCGGGATCGAGCTCGAAGTTGTTCTCCGCGTTGGCGACGGCCGACTCGAGCAGCTTCGAGATGTCCGTGGCCACGGCGCGGGGCGTGTGCTGGAGCAGCGCGCGGGCGTCGCCCACGTCCTTGCCCCGGACGTGGTCCATCACGAGCCGGGCCTTGCGCGGGGCCACGCGCACGTACTTCGCCTTGGCCCGGATCTCGACGGTGCCGTCCGCACGCCGGGGCGCAGGCGGCGCATCGGCGTCACGGCGGGTCGTGGTCGCAGTCGTGGTCTCCGCGGCGCCGCGGCGGCGCTTGGGGGCGGGCGCGGGATCCTCCTCGGCCGCGTCGTCCCCCGCAGCCTCGGAGGAATCGGCCTCCGTCGCCTCGATCTCCGGCACCTCGTCCTCGGGCGCGGTGCCGCCCTGGGCCACGTCGTCGTCCTCGAGGCGTGCGATCAGCTCGGCCTTCCTGCCGCTCTTGGGCAGCTCGCGCTTCTCGAGCTCTGCCTCGAGCTCGTCGACGGTCAGCTGCGCGTACTTGCTCTCGTCGGCCATCAGCGCATCCGTGCCCTGTCGCCGCCCGCGTGCCCGCGGAACATCCGCGTGGGAGCGAACTCGCCGAGCTTGTGGCCGACCATCGACTCCGAGACGAACACCGGCACGTGCTTTCGCCCGTCGTGTACGGCGATCGTGTGGCCGACCATCTCGGGAAAGATCGTGGAGGTCCGCGACCAGGTCTTGAGCATCTTCTTGGTGCCCGACTCGTTCATCGCCTCGATGCGACCCATGAGGCGCTCCTCTACGAACGGGCCCTTCTTGGAGGAACGGCTCATGCCTAGCGACCACCCTTCTTGCCGCGGCGGCGGCCGCGGACGATGTACCTGTCGGACTTCTTGTTCTTCTTGCGCGTGCGGTAGCCCAGCGTGGGCACGCCCCACGGGGTGACCGGGTGGCGGCCGGGCGTCGTTGAGCCCTCGCCGCCGCCGTGGGGGTGGTCGACCGGGTTCATCGCGGTGCCGCGGGTCTGGGGCCGGCGGCCCTTGTGGCGCGAGCGGCCCGCCTTGCCGAGCACGATGTTCTGGTGCTCGGCGTTGCCGATCGCGCCGATCGAGGCGCGGCACTCGGCGCGGACCATGCGCATCTCGCCCGATGGCAGGCGCAGCGTGGCGTGTCCGCCCTCCTTGGCCACGAGCTGGATCGCGGTGCCGGCGGAGCGACCCATCTGACCGCCCCGGCCGGCAGCCAGCTCGACGTTGTGCAGCGTCGTGCCGGTGGGGATGGCAGCGAGCGGCAGGCAACTGCCCGGCCGGATCTCGGCGCCCTCTCCCGAGCTGATGACGTCGCCGACCTTGAGCCGTGCCGGCGCGAGGATGTAGGACTTCGCCCCGTCGGCGTAGTGGATCAGCGCGATGTAGGAGGTGCGGTTGGGGTCGTACTCGATCGCCGCCACCGTCGCCGGGATGCCGTCCTTGCGCCGCTTGAAGTCGACCTTGCGGTACTGGCGCTTGGCACCGCCGCCGCGGTGGCGGGAGGTGATGCGCCCGTTCGCGTTGCGCCCACCGGACTTCTTCAGCCCCTCGAGCAGCGACTTCTCGGGCTCTGACCGCGTGACCTCGGAGTTGTCCGCGTACGTCGCGAAGCGGCGCCCCGGGCTGGTCGGCTTGTGCTTTCTGATGGCCACGGCTAGGCCTCCTGGCCTTCGAACAGCTCGATCGAGTCTTCGGCGTGCAGGGTCACGACGGCCTTCTTCCACCGCCGGCGCTTGCCGACCGAGTAGCCGCGGCGCTTGGGCTTGGGCTTGACGTTCTGGGTGCGCACGCCCATCACGCGCACGCCGAAGATCTCCTCGATCGCCTGGCGCACCTGGGTCTTGTTGGCCCCGTCGTGGACGCGGAACGTGTACTTGTTGGCGGCCAGCAGGGCATAGCTCTTCTCGGAGATGACGGGCCGGATGATCACGCTGCGAGCGTTCACGCCGCCTCCTTCACACCGCGCCGCGCGGGAGCCACGGCGGCCCTGGTGAGTTCCTCGAGCGCGCCCGGCGACGCCACGAGGCGGGCCGCGCCGATCACGTCCGCCACGCCCGCCACGCCGGCGCGCAACACGGTCACGCCCGCGATGTTGCGAAACGAGAGCGCGGCATTCTCCTCGCCCTCCACGAGCACGACGAGGGCCTTGCCACCGTCACCGAAGCCGGCCAGCGCCTCGGAGGCCTGCTTGGTGGAGGGGCTGTCGAAGCCGGCTGGATCCAGCGCCCCCAGCGAGCTCCGCTCGGCATGGACCGAGAGCGCGGCGCGCATCGCGCGGCGGCGCTCCTTGCGGTTGAGCTTGACGGTGTAGCCGCGTGGCTTGGGGCCGAAGGCGATGCCGCCGCCCGTGCGCTGTGGAGCCGACAGGGCGCCGGCACGCGCGCGGCCGGTGCCCTTCTGGCGCCAGGCCTTTGCGCCCGTCATGGCGACCTCGCCGCGGCCGAGGGTGGACGCGGTGCCGCGGCGGCGGGCGTTGAGCTCGGCCACGACCGCACGGTGCACCAGCGGCTCATGGAAGGCCTCACCGAACACGGCCTCGTCGAGGTCCACGTTGCCGCTCTTCGAGCCGATGTAGGGAGCCTTCGGGGCGGCCATGGTCAGCGCTCCGTCCGTATCTCGACGATGCCGCCCTTGGGTCCGGGGACCGACCCGCGCACCAGCAGGAGGTTCTCCTCCGGGCGCACGTCGACGACCTCCAGGCCACGCTGGGTCACGCGCTTGTTTCCCATCTGGCCCGGACCCCGGATGCCGGGGAACACGCGTGAGGGGGTGGCGGAGGCGCCGATCGAACCGGGAGCGCGCTTGTTGTGCGAGCCGTGAGACATCGGGCCGCGACTGAAGTTGTGGCGCTTGACGGTGCCCTGAAAGCCCTTGCCCTTGGAGGTGCCGGCGATCTGGACCTTCTGGCCACGCTCGAAAACGTCAGCCTTGACCTGCTCGCCTACGAGGTGCTCGCCGGCCTCGTCGCGGAACTCCGCCAGGCGCCGCAACGGCGGCGCGTCGGCGAGTGCGAGGTGGCCGAGCTGGCCTTTGGTCAGGCGCTTCTCGCGGACCTCCCCGAAGCCGAGCTGCACGGCGTTGTAGCCATCGCGCTCCTCGGAGCGGACGCCCGTGACCCAGCAGGGGCCGGCCTCGAGCACGGTCACGCGCTCGACGTGACCGTCCTCTGTGTCGAAGACCTGCGTCATGCCCAGCTTGCGTCCCAGCAGCGCGGCCATTAAATGAGCTGGATCTGAATGTCGACGCCGGCGGGAAGATGGTCGAGTCGCTGGAGCGAGTCGACCGTCTTGGGGGTCGGTTGAAAGATGTCGATCAGGCGCTTGTGCGTCCGGATCTCGAAGTGCTCGCGGGAGTCCTTGTCCTTGAACGGCCCGCGGATCACGCAGTAGACGTTCTTCTCGGTCGGCAGCGGCACCGGGCCCGAGATGCTCGCGCCGGTGCGCTCGGCCGTCTCCACGATCTCACGGGCAGCCGTCTCGATCGCCGAGTGGTCGTAGGCCTTGAGCCTGATCCGGATCTTGTTCTGGGTGAGTGTTGCCATATATCGGTTTCGTTACATGGGTGCGGCGGCCCCTTACGTCAGGACCGCCGCGGTGAGGCACACAAGCCTCTGGGGAGGAGCGCAGCGGGAACGTCATTCCCGCGAGCACCGGACCCCTTCCTTCATTCGACTACTTCTGACACCACCCCCGAGCCGACGGTCCGCCCGCCCTCGCGAATCGCGAAGCGCAGGCCCTCGTCCATGGCGATCGGCTGGATCAGCTCGACCGTCATCTCCACGTTGTCGCCCGGCATGACCATCTCGACGCCCTCCGGGAGGTTGGCGACGCCGGTCACGTCGGTGGTGCGGAAGTAGAACTGCGGCCGGTAGCCGTTGAAGAACGGCGTGTGGCGGCCACCCTCCTCCTTCTTGAGGCAGTAGACCTGCGCCTTGAACTTCTGGTGGGGCGTGATCGAGCCCGGCTTGCAGAGCACCTGCCCGCGCTCGATCTCCTCGCGCTTGGTGCCGCGCAGCAGGCAGCCGACATTGTCACCCGCCTGGCCCTCGTCGAGGATCTTGCGGAACATCTCGACGCCGGTGATCACCGTGTTCGAGGTCTGCTCGTGGATGCCCACGATCTCGACCGTGTCGCCGGTCTTGACGATGCCCTGCTCGATGCGCCCGGTGGCGACGGTGCCGCGGCCGGTGATCGAGAAGACGTCCTCGACGGGCATCAGGAACGGGCGGTCGAGCGGACGCTCGGGCTGGGGGATGTAGGTGTCGAGGGCCTCGGCGAGCTCGAGGATCTTCTGCTTGTACTCATCCTCGCCCTCGAGCGCCTTGAGCGCCGAGCCGAGGATCACGGGAACGTCGTCGCCCGGGAAGTCGTACTCCGAAAGCAGCTCGCGCACCTCGACCTCGACCAGCTCGAGCAGCTCCTCGTCGTCGACCATGTCGACCTTGTTGAGGAACACCACGATGTAGGGCACGCCGACCTGACGTGCGAGCAGGATGTGCTCGCGGGTCTGGGGCATCGGGCCGTCTGCCGCCGAGACCACCAGGATCGCGCCGTCCATCTGCGCGGCGCCGGTGATCATGTTCTTGATGTAGTCGGCGTGGCCGGGGCAGTCCACGTGCGCGTAGTGGCGCGCATCGGTCTGGTACTCGACATGGGAGGTCGCGATCGTGATGCCGCGCTCCTTCTCCTCGGGAGCGTTGTCGATCTCCTCGAAGCTCTTGGCTTCGCCGCCCTGGGCCTCGGACAACACGGTCGTGATGGCCGCGGTCAGCGTGGTCTTGCCGTGGTCGATGTGACCGATGGTGCCGACGTTGCAGTGCGGCTTGTCGCGCTCGAACTTCTCCTTCGCCACTGGGACTGCTCCTTTCAGAAACTCTTGACGGATTCTGTCTGGGACGCGAAATCCGTCGCATCCATATAAGCCGGCCTGTCGCGCTGGGCGAAGGCGAACCTCCGAAACATACTCCTTTGACGTTCTTCCCGAAGACAGGGGGAGAACGTGCGGATCCCGACCTCCATCGCGCTATGCACCCGCGCCGACCGGCTCGCCGGTGCGGTGCTCGACGATCTCCTCGGCGATACTGCCCGGCACCTCTTCGTAGCGGTCGAACTGCATCGAGTAGTTGGCCCGACCCTGGGTGTTGGACCGCAGGTCGGTCGCATACCCGAACATGGACGACAGCGGCACGCTGGCCTGGACCGCGATCGCGTTGCCGCGCGGCTCCTGAGTCTCGACCCGCCCGCGGCGGCTCGACAGGTCGCCGATCACGGTGCCGACGTAGTCCTCGGGGGTGATCACCTCCACGGCCATGATCGGCTCGAGCAGCACCGGCTTGGCGCGCTTGGCGGCCTCCTTCGCGGCCAGGGAGCCCGCGACCTTGAAGGCGATCTCCGAGGAGTCGGTGTCGTGGTACTTGCCGTCGGTGAGCGTCACGCGCACGTCGACCATCGGAAAGCCGGCCTTGACGCCGGACTCGAGCGCCTCCTCGATCCCCTTGCCCACCGCGGGGATGAACTCCGAGGGGATCGAGCCGCCCTTGATCTGGTTCACGAACTCGAAGCCCTCGCCCGGGGCCGGCTCCATGTCGATGTAGACCACGCCGTA
>JBBSLY010000092.1:0-6449 GCA_038233455.1 Solirubrobacterales bacterium
CCTACGGCGACCTCGACGCCACCGTGCTGCGCCAGCTGCCCGCCGGCCGTCGCCCTGTCGCGACGCAGGTCGTGGACGGCGCCCGCGCCCGCGCGCGCGCCTACGCGCGCATCCGCGAGGAGATCGCGGCCGGCCACCAGTGCTTCGTGGTCTGCCCGCTGGTGGAGGAGTCAGAGGCGCTCCAGGCCACGGCGGCGACCGTCGAGGCCGAGCGCCTGCGCCGAACGGAGTTCGCCGATCAGCGCGTAGCGCTCATCCACGGTCAGATGGCCACGGCCGAGAAGCAGGAGGCGATGCGCTCCTTCGCCGGTGGCCACGCCGACGTCCTGGTGGCCACCAGCGTGATCGAGGTGGGGATCGACGTCCCCAATGCGACGGTGATGCTGATCGAGGCGGCCGAGCGCTACGGCCTCTCCCAGCTGCACCAGTTGCGGGGGCGCGTGGGCCGCGGCGAGCACGAGTCGGTGTGCATCCTGTTCGGCGATCCCAAGCTGCCGCGCCTGAAGGCGATCGCCGCCGGCCTCGACGGCTTTCGGTTGGCCGAGACCGATCTCGAGCTGCGCGGCGCGGGAGAGGTGCTCGGCACCCGCCAGAGCGGCCTGCCCGAGTTCAGGGTCGCTCGCCTGCCCGAGGACGCCGAGCTGCTGGAGCGCGCGCACGTCCACGCCTGCGCGCTGGTGGAGCGAGATCCGAACCTCACCGAACCAGAGCACGGGCTGCTGCGCGAGGCCGTGATCGCGCGCTTTGGCTCCGATCTCGATCCGATACCCGCGTAGGCGCCATCCTGCGCGCATGGCCGGCCACCTCCAAGCAGGCATGCGTCAGAGCGCCGTCGCGTGCGGGTGATCGCCGGCGAGCTGGGGGGACGGCGGTTGCGCGCTCCCGCCGGACGAGCCACCCGGCCCACGTCGGACCGCGCCCGCGAGGCGCTGTTCTCGATCCTCGGTGACGTGTCGGGAGCGCGGGTGCTCGACCTCTACGCGGGGTCGGGCGCGCTGGGCATCGAGTCGCTGTCGCGGGGAGCCGCGACGGTCGACTTCGTGGACTCCGGGCGCCACGCGATCGAGGCCATCGAGGCCAACCTCGCCCACCTCGGACTGACCGCCGGGGTGCATCGCGCCGAGGTCATGACGTGGTTGGACCGCGCCGGACGGGGTAAGGCCTACGACCTCGTGTTCTGCGACCCGCCGTATGATTGCGCGGCCCGCCTGGCCGAGCCGCTGCTCGAGCGCCTGCCGGCCGCCCTTTCCCAAACCGCCCGAATCGTGACCGAATCCGACAAGCGCTCTCCGCTCGAGCTGTCGCTCCCGCTGGTGCGCGAGCGCACCTATGGGGACACGCGGATCGCCGTTCACCGTGTCTAGGAACGGTGGCACCGCGGTCTGTCCCGGGTCCTATGACCCGGTCACGCTCGGCCACCTCGACATCATCGGCCGGGCGGCTGCGGTCTTCGACCACCTCGTCGTCGGGGTCGTGAACCAGCCGGTGCGCAAGAAGAAGACCGTGTTCAGCGCCGAGGAGCGCACGGCCTTCATCGAGGCCGAAGTCGAGAAACTCGGCAATGTGCAGGTAAAAGCCTTTGATACGCTGCTCGTCGACTTCGCCCGCGAGCACGGAGCCCGGACGATCGTGAAGGGGCTGCGTGCGATCTCGGACTTCGAGTACGAGTTCGAGATGAACCAGCTAAACAGAAAAATGGCGCCTGACATCGAGAGCATGTACCTGATGTCGGCCCCTGAGTTCAGCTTTCTCTCTTCCAGCGGCGCCAAGGAGCTGGCGACCTTCGGCGGAGACTTGACCGGCTTGGTCCCCCCACAAGTGGCTGAGCGCTTGAAGGAAGCGCTTGGACGTTGACGAACAGAGGATGCCGAGACGTGATGTCGAGCGTGACAATCAATACGCTCGGCGGTATGCCGAGCGGAGGTAATCACTAATGGATGTCCTGGTACTCATCGACAAGCTCGACGACACGGTGCACAACGCCAAGCCCGTGCCCCTCACCGATCAGGTGCGCGTCGACAAGGAGGAGATCTACGACATCCTCGATCAGATGCGCGCCACGATCCCCGAGGAGATCAAGCAGGCACGCTGGATCGTCAAGGAGCGCCAGGAGATGTTGGCGGAGGCCAAGCGCGAGTCCGAGCGGATCGTCAAGGAGGCGCGCGAGGAGCAGACGCGGCTGATCGGCGAGGAGGAGATCGTCAAGCAGGCCGAGCGCCAAGCCGACGAGATCGTCGAGGACGCACGCGCTCGTGAGCGCGAGATCCGCCTTGGCGCCGAAGACTACGCCGACGACATCCTCAACACCCTCGAGATCAACCTTGAGAAGTTCACGGCCGCAGTGCAGCGCGGCCGCGACCGCCTCCAGGGCCGCGAAGAAGCCGAAGTAGGCTAACTCCGCTCGCGGCTCAGGGCCGTCGCGTGGCCCAGCGCTACCCTCGGGACCGAGGTGGCGCAGCGGGCTGACAGCTTCGACCTGGGAAGCCTCGGGCTCGCGTCGGGCGAGGCCGGCTCGGTCGAGCTCGACGTGGCGGTCGACCCGCTCGCCTTCGCAGGCGAGACCTACACCGCCGGCGAGGGGCACGTGCCCGCGCGGCTCGACGTGTCGCGCACCGTTGGCGCGGGCTACGCGCTGCGCCTGCGTTTCGATCTCCGGCTGTCGGGACCCTGCATGCGCTGCCTCGAGGAGGCGGGGGCGCCGGTGGCGAGCGACGCGCGCGAGGTCCACCAGCCCGCAGACGGCGACGAGAACCTGGTCTCCGAGTACCTCGCAGAGAACGAGCTCGATCTGCGCTCCTGGGTGCGCGACGCGCTCGTCCTTGCCCTACCGGTACAGATCGTCTGCGGCGAGGACTGCCGGGGCCTGTGCCCCGTGTGCGGCGCCAACCTCAACGACCAGCCCGACCACGCCCACGAGGCAGAGCCCGATCCGCGCTGGGCGAAGCTGTCCGAGCTGCGGCTCGACTAGCTGAACTCGAACATTCCGAACTCGACGCCCTGGTCGTCTGTGCAGACCGCGAAGCGCCCCGGCCCGGCCTGCCCCGGCTCCCCGGCTTCGCCGCCCAGCTCGCGCACCTTCTCGATGCCGGCCCCGAGATCGTCCACGCCGAAGTAGACCAGCGGCCGGGGCTTGGTCTCGCCGCCGCCAAGGCCGCCACCCGGGGGCGAGGGGCCGCCGAACTGAAAGCCGCCCGGCACGTTTCCAGCCCCGATCTCCCAGCCGAAGAGGCCGCTGTAGAAGGCCTTCGCCCGTTCGCCGTCGGCGACGTCGATCTGGAAGTACGCGATGTCGCCGCTCATCCCGCCATCTGCCAGAGGGCGAACGTTGCGCCGTGTGGGTCGGCGAGCACCGAGAAGCGCCCCATCCCTGCGATGTCGCGTGGCTCGACGTGCACCTGCGCCCCGGCGTCGCGCGCCGCGCCGGCGCGCTCGTCAACGTCGGAGACCGCGAAGTATGCGAGCCAGTTCGACGGCGCCTCCGGCGGCCAGCCATCGGGCATCTCGATCATTCCCGCCACGCTGCGGTCGCCCAGCTTGAAGACGTCGTAGCCGGACCCCCCGTCCATGTCCATGTGGTCGATCTCCCAGCCGAACACCGCCGGGTAGAACTCCCCGGCAGCGCGGGTGTCGCGGGTATGGAGCTCGTTCCAGCACAGTGAGCCCGGCTCATTCACGAGGTCGGCGCCGGTGTGGGCCTTCGGCTGCCAGATCGCGCATACGGCGCCCGTCGGATCGGCGAAGACCGCCATCCGGCCGACGTCGAGCACGTCGAAGGGCTCCATCATCAGCTGCCCGCCGGCGTCCGTGATCTTGGCGGCGGTGGCGTCGGCGTCGTCGATGTAGACGTAGGTGGTCCACATCGGCGGCTGGCCCTCCTGAGAGAGCGGGCTCAAGCCCCCAACGCTCTGGCCGTCGAGCTGGAAGCTGCGATAGCCCCCGGACTCCTCGGGTTCGGCGATCTGCACCGCCTCCCAACCGAAGAGGCCCTTGTAGAAGGTGGCCGAGACGTCCGGGTCCGGGGACGCCAGGTCGACCCAGGCGGGGGTTCCAGCGGGGTAAGTAGCCATGCAGGGCAGCTTCTTCGATCGGCCGCCGCCGCGTCAAGCCTGGGCCGCGGGGACCGGCTGGGCGGCCTCTCCGCTGCTAGCCTTCGCCGCCGCCATGGCCGTCCCCAAGCAACGTCAGTCGCATTCGCGCACCAACAAGCGCCGCTCCCAGCACAAGATCTCCGCCCCGGCGATGGCGGTGTGCCCGCGCTGTGGCGCAGCGCGGATCCCGCACCGGGTCTGCGCCGAGTGTGGCACCTACGCCGGTCGCGAGATCGTCGTGGCGGCGCCGGACGCGCACGACCACGACCACGACTGAGCCCGCGCCGCCGTGATGGCGTCCGAGGTCGAGCCGGCGCCGTGATCGCGGTTGACGCCAACGGCGCCGACGGCGGGCCAGGACTGGTGGCCGAGGGCGCCCGCGTCTCGGGCGAGCAGGTGACGCTGTTCGGCCCCGTCGCCGAGCTCGGCGGTGCGCAGCACGTGGTCGACGCGCCGGTGCGCATCTCGGGCGACGACGAGCCCGTGCGCGCCGTGCGCTCACACCCGGAGGCCTCGATCGTGCAGGCCGCGCGCGCGGTGGCCGAGGGCCGCGCCGAAGCGCTCGTATCGGCGGGTTCCACCGGCCCCACGCTGGCGGCGGCCACCCTGAACATCAAGCGCCTGCGCGGCGTCCATCGGCCCGCGCTCGCAGCGCTGCTGCCGCTGCCGTCAGGCCCGGCGCTGATGCTCGATGTCGGCGCCAACGTCGAGGTCCGTCCCGAGCACCTCGTGCAGTTCGCCTACATGGGCTCGGCCTTCATGCAGAGCGTGCACGGGATCGAGCGCCCGCGGGTGGGCCTGCTCTCGGTCGGCGAGGAGAGCCGCAAGGGAACCCCCGCAGTGCTGGCCGCGGGGGAGCGCCTGACGGGCTCGGAGCTGAACTTCTGCGGCAACGTGGAGGGGTTCGACCTGCCGGCAAGGGCGGCGGACGTGTTCGTCTGCGACGGGTTCACCGGCAACGTGGCGCTGAAGGTGATGGAGGGCACCTCGCGCACGGTACGCGGGGCGATCCGGAGCGCGGTGCGCACCGGCGGTCCGGCGTCGGTGCTGGGCGGGCTGCTGATAAGGGGGGCGGTGAACCGGCTGCGCCAACAGCTCGATCCCGAGGCTGTGGGCGGCGCGATCCTGCTCGGACTGCGAAAGCCCGTGATCGTCGCCCACGGGAGCTTTGGCGCCCGGGGCATCGCGAGCGCGATCGCTCTGGCGCGTCGCGCGGTGGACGAGCGCATGGTCGAACGGACCCACGACGCGCTCGAGCAGGGCGGCGCGATGCGGTCCGCGCCCGCTGGTAGCGTCGCCGACCGATGAGCCGAGAAGAGATCCTCGGGCGCATCCGCGAGCACCTGGCCACCGAGCTTGAGGTCGACCCCACCGTGATAACCGAGGAGACCCGGTTCCGGGAGGACCTCGAGGCCGATTCGCTCGACCTCGTGGAGCTGACGGTCGAGCTCGAGGACGCCTACGGCATCCGTATCCCCGATGAGGAGGCGGCCAAGATCCTCACCGTGGGCCAGGCCGCCGACTTCGTAGCCGCCCATGTCGAGGACTCAGAGCGCTGACGGCGGCCAGACCCTTGCCGACCTGCTCGAGCAACTACCCGACGAGCTCGCGCGCCAGGCGTTCACCCACGCGTCCTGGGTCGAGGGCAGGGCGCAGTCCTACGAGCGCCTGGCGTTCCTGGGGGATGTCGTGCTGAGCCTCTCGGTCTCTGACCACCTGTTTCCCCGCTTCGAGGGCTACGGCGCGGGACGGCTGACCAAGCTGCGCGCGCAGGCGGTCTCAGGGCCCGCGTGCGCGGAGGTCGCGGTCGGGCTCGGCGTGCCCCAGCGGCTGCGTGCGGCCGCCCCGAAGGGCGCTGGGCGAAGCGTCGAGCTGCTGCTCGCCAGCGAGCGGGTGCTGGCGTCGGTGTGCGAGGCCGTGATCGGCGCGTGCTACCTGGCCTTCGGGCTCGACAGGGTCGCGCCCGCGGTGGTGGACGCGTTCGACGCCCAGGTCTCCGACGCGCTCGAGCACTCCGTCGACTACAAGTCGCTGCTCCAGGAGCGGCTCGCCCGGCGGGCGGAGGTCGTGACCTACCGGATCGACTCGGAGCAGGGCCCCGCCCACGACCGCCGGTTCGTCGCGATCGCCGAGGCCGGCGGCCACGAGATCGGCAGGGGGGCTGGGCGGACCAAAAAGGCCGCCGAGCAGGAGGCCGCGATGCAGGCGCTCGAGCCCCGGGAGGCGGACGGCTGATGCATCTGCGCTCGATTCAGATGAAGGGCTTCAAGTCCTTCCCCCAGCGCACGAAGCTCGACTTCTCCCCGGGCGTGGGCGTCGTAGTCGGCCCCAACGGGTCGGGCAAGTCCAACATCACCGACG
>JBBSLY010000093.1:0-6448 GCA_038233455.1 Solirubrobacterales bacterium
GAAGCACCGCGCACCCGCTTCATCTCGCTGCGCGACGCCTACCACGGCGACACGATCGGCTCGGTGTCGGTCGGCGGGATCGACCTGTTCCACTCCACCTACCGACCGCTGCTGTTCGAGACGCTCACGGCCGATCCCGGCGACGCGGCGGACATGGAGCGACTGTTCGCCGCCCATCCCGGCGAGGTGGCGGCCGTGATCGTGGAGCCGCTGGTCCAGGGCGCGGCGGGGATGCTTGTCCACCCACCCGGCTACCTGCGCGCGGTGCGGGAGCTGTGCGACCGGTTTGGTGCGCTCCTGATCTGCGACGAGGTCGCGACCGGCTTCGGTCGTACCGGGACGATGTTCGCGTGCGAGCAGGAGGGAGTCTCCCCCGACCTGATGTGCCTGGCAAAGGGGATCACGGGGGGCTACCTGCCGCTGGCCGCGACGCTGGCGACCGAGGAGATGTACAAAGGCTTCCTGGGCGAGCACGAGGAGTTCCGCACGTTCTTCCACGGCCACACGTACACGGGCAATCCGCTCGCATGCGCGGCCGGCTTGGCCACGCTCGACGTGTTCGAGTCCGAGCGCACGCTCGAGCGCCTGCAGCCGAAGATCGAGCTGCTCGGCGAGCTGCTCGACGGCGTCGCCGCCATGCCAGAGGTGGCCGAGGTGCGCCGCCGCGGCTTCATGACGGGAATCGACCTCGGCGAGCACCCCGTCGAGCTGCGCATGGGCCACCGCGTGACCCTCGAGGCGCGCCGCCGGGGTGCGATCGTGCGCCCGCTCGGGGACACCGTGATCCTGATGCCACCGCTGTCGATCTCCGAGGTCGACTTGAGGCGGCTGGTGTCGATCACCGCCGAGTCGATCGCGGCGGCCGTGGCCGCGGCGCGGCCGGCCCTCGCGGCGTAGTCACGCTCGCGGCCTCACCCTACGGGGCATGGCCGAGCAGGGGTAGGACGCAAGGAGCGTGGCGGGCGGACGCCCGCGAGCGACCGAGGACAACCCCCTGCGAAGGCTATGCCTCGTAGAGCTCGAAGTCCTTCTTGCGGGCGCCGCAGACCGGGCAGAACCAGTCGTCGGGAATGTCCTCGAACGCCGTGCCCGGCGGGATCCCGCCGTCCGGGTCGCCCATCTCGGGGTCGTAGATGAACCCGCAGGATTCGCAGATCCACTGCTGCGCTGTAGCGGCTTCGCTCATCGCCCTCGGAATCTAACGGCAGCACGTGCAATACGCTGCGCTCGTGGAGATCGACCGCCCACCCTCGGGCGAGGAGCTGAACGAGGGCGAGGTGACCAAGCCGCGGGCGTCGGCATCCCTGATCCTCTTGCGCGACTCCGCCGACGGGCCAGAGGTGCTGCTCGTACAGCGCAATCCGGAGCAGAAGTTCATGGGTGGCGCATGGGTGTTTCCGGGAGGCGCGACCCACGCCGACGACCGCGACGAACGCGCCACGGCGAAGCGCGAGCTCGAGGAGGAGGCCGGCATCGCCCTCGATGGGAGCGCCGAACTGGTGCGCTACTCACGCTGGATCACCCCGGCCGAGGTCAGTCGCCGCTTCGACACCCACTTCTTCGTGGCGACGGCGCCCGACCCGGCGGAGGTGGTCATCGACAAGGTCGAGTGTGTCGACGCCCGCTGGATCCGGCCCCGGGAGGCGCTCGACGCCGGCGCGCGCGACGAGCTGCTGCTGGTCTTTCCCACCATCAAGCACCTCGAGCAGCTCGCCGAGCACGCGTCGGTTGCCGACGCCCTGGAAACCGCCCGCGCGCGCAAGGTACAGCCGGTGCAGCCGCGGGTGCTGGTCGACGGCGGCGTGGCCCGGGTCCTGCTGCCGGGCGAGCCCGGCTACGACGCCTGAGCCGCGCTCTAGGCTGAACGGCCCGCATGAGCCTGTCGGTACAGCTCGGTCTGCTGCTCGCGTTCGTGACCGCGTTCACGAGCATCGTCGGGTTCCTCTACAAGCATCGCGGCGCGGTGGAGTCTCCGGACGTGGATCCTCGCCGGCCGATCGCCAGCTCCGTCGCGCTCTTTCGGTCCCGCTGGTACGTGCTCGGGATCGTCGTCGCGATGGGCTCGTGGGGATTCCACGTGGGCGCACTGGCGCTTGCTCCGATCTCGCTCGTGCAGTCGGTGATCGCCGGTGGGCTGGTGCTGCTCACCGTGGTGGCGGACCGGCTGTTCGGCTTCGAGGTCACCCGCCGCGAGTGGATCGGGGTGGCTCTGACCGCCGTGGGCCTCGCCTTCCTGGCCGCCACGCTCGAGGGCACGGCCGGCTCGGCCCACAGCAGCTGGGAAGCGGGCTCGCTCGCGACCTATGTCGGCGCGTGCGCAGCGCTTGGGCTGGCGGCCGCCGTCGCAGCCCGCGCCACACCGCACGGCGGGACGGCACTGGCGGCGTCCGCAGGCCTGATCTGGGGCGCCTCCGACGTCTCGATCAAGGCACTGAGCGACAAGCTCGGCGACGGCTTCTTTGCGGTCGCGCTGCACCCGCTCGTGCTGCTGATCCTCGTGGCATCGCTCATCGGCCTGAGCATCTCCGCCCGCAGCCTGCAGGTCGGCAACGCCGTGCCGGTGATAGCGGTGACCAGCGCGGCGGCGAACGTGTGCACGATCGCCTCCGGCCCGATCGTCTTCGGCGAGCCGCTGCCCGAAGACACGCTCGGGCTCGTGGTGAGGATCACCGCCTTCGTGCTGGTGATCGGAGCGGCGGCGCTGACCCCCCCTCCGATCGGCGCAGCCACGGGCGACCCCGAAGCCGAGCCACAGCCGGCCTGACGGCCTGTGGCCGCATCAGATCGCACCCCGGCGGGTTTCTACGCGCATGAGAGGCACCCTCACCGCCCTCGTGGCAGCCATCGCCGCGCTGTGCGTCTGCAGCGCGGCGGCATTCGCAGCCACCGTCGTCGGCACCGAAGGAGCCGACAGGCTGTCTGGCACGACCGAGCCCGATCAGCTCTACGGCGAGGCGGGAGACGACTTGCTCGAGGGCCTCGCCGCAAACGACTACCTGGAAGCGGGGAGCGGCGCCGACAGGGTAAGGGGCGCGGGGGGCGCGGACCTGATTCTGGGCGGCACCGGCGACGACGAGATCGCGGCGGGATCCGGCGGCGACGTGGTGTACGCCGGCGCCGGTGAGGACACTGTGCTCGGCGCCTCGGGCAACGACACGCTCTTCGGCCAAGCGGGCACCGACGGCCTCTTCGGCGGAGCCGGCAACGACACGATCTACGCCTCCCTCGGAGACGACGTGGCCGACGGCGGCGCGGGCGCCGACCGGCTGGTCTCAGAAGCGGGGAACACCATCCTCATGGGGGGCCCGGGCAAGGACGTGATCACTGCCGCCGGTGGCGACATGACCGTGACGGGCGGCCCCGGGCGCGACCGCATCCGCACGGGCGAGGGGGACGACGACGTGTCCGGCGGCCGTGGGCGCGACGGCATCGCGACCGGGCCCGGAGACGACACCGTCGACTCCCGCGACCAGCACCGCGACCGGGTCAACTGCGGCCCCGGAGAGGACCGGGTGCGCGCCGACCGCTTCGACGTGCTTCGCGGCTGTGAGACCGTGCTGCGCGGTCGCCCCGCTTTGCGGTAGAACCCGCTCGGTGGCAAAGCAAGGGCTCACCGTCGCGGTGACCGGTCCGACCGGCGATCTCGGTTTCGCCGTGGTCGACGCGCTGGAGCGCTCCCGATCGGTCAAGCGGATCGTCGGCATGGCGCGCCGCCCGTTCGACCCCGCCGAGCAGGGGTGGAAGAAGACCGAGTACCGCGAGGGCGACGTGCAGGACGATCGCAGCGTGCGCGACCTCGTCAAGGGCGCGGACGTCGTGGTCCACCTCGCGTTCGCGATCCTCGATGCCGGTGAGGCCACCCACGACCTCAACGTCGGCGGCTCGCGACGGGTATTCGAGGAGGCCGGCAAGGCCGGGGTCGATCGCCTCTGCTACGCCTCGAGCGTGGCGGCCTACGGCTTCCACGAGGACAACCCCGACTGGCTCACCGAGGACGTGCCCGCTCGGGGCACGCCAGAGCACTTCTACTCGCAGCAGAAGGCCGAGGTCGAGACGGTGCTCGGCGAGGTTCTGCTGCGCCACCAGGGCACGGTGGCCTACGCGTTTCGCCCGTGCATCGTGGCCGGGCCCCGGGCGCAGATGATGCTCGAGGAGATCCCCTACATCAAGCTCTCCGAGGCCATGCCCGGCGCCGTGCGCTCGCTGCTGTCCTCGATGCCGATCCTCAAGCCCGTGATCCCCGACCCGGGCACTCGGTTCCAGCTCGTACACGAGGACGACGTGGCCTCCGCCTTCCTCGCGGGGGTGCAGGGCAAGGGCGAGCCCGGCCCGTACAACCTCGCCGGCCGGGGAACGATCACCATGAGCGACCTCGCCGATGCCCTCGGCTGGTACTCGGTGCCCGTGCCCGACCTCGCGGTCGACGCGACCGCCGAGGCGGTGTCCCGCCTGCCGCTGCCGGCGCCCACCTCCTGGATCCACAGCGTGCGCAAGCCGGTGTTGATGAAGACCGACCGCGCCACCAAGCAGCTCGGTTGGAAGCCCGAGCACACCGGCAGGGCCACGCTCAAGGCACTGGTCGCCGCCAAGCGCGCCGAGCCGACCGCCGGACGCTGACAGCGGCGCGGCTAGAGCGCGCGCCGGAAGAGCTCCTCGTAGTCCTCCTCGGAGGGCTCGCGCGGATTGAGCAGGGTCAGACCGTCGCCCATCGCCCCCTCAACCAGGTCGGGGATGCCCTCCTCGGGCACGCCCGCCTCCGACAGGCGCGTGGGAAGGCCCAGTCGTTCGACCATGTCCGACACGTGGGTGGCCAGGCCTTCGCCCACCTCGGCATCGGATCCACCGGTCTCGACGTCGAAGACCTCACATATGTCCCGGTAGCGATCCGCGATGTCCGAGCCTCCCTCGGCGTTGAAGCGGATCACGTGGGGCAGGTTGATCGCGTTGGCCACTCCGTGCGGCACGCCGAAGTGCGCCCCGCAGGGGTGCGACATCGAGTGGGTCGAGCCCAGCGAGATGGTGATGGCCAGCGACGCGGCGATCAACATCTGCCCCCGTGCCCCCTCGTCGGACGGCTCGCCGATCGCGCGCTCGAGGTTGTCGCGGATCAGGCGCAGGGCCACCAGCGAGCGGCCATCTTGATGCGGGTTCCAGTCGAGGGACACGTAGCCCTCGATCGCGTGGGTCATCGCGTCCATCGCGGTGGCGGCCGCTATGTGCGCCGGGAGCGTCTTCGTGGTCTGGGGATCGAGCACCGCGAGGCGCGGGAACAGCGGGAAGTCGGCGATCTCCAGCTTGACCTTGCGTTCGTGGTCCTTGACGATCGCGCCCATCGATACCTCCGACCCGGTCCCGCAGGTCGTCGGGATGCACACGAGCGGAGCGATCGGAAGCGGCGCTCCCATGCCGTCATCGGCGCGTGGCATCAGAAAGAAGCCCTCCGCGTCGGCGGCACTGCCTCCATGGGTGAACACCGCGTCGGCGATCTTGGCGGTATCCATCACCGACCCGCCGCCGACGGCGAGAAAGGCGTCCGCGCCGGCGGCCTTCGCCTCCTCGGCACAGCGGTCGCAGACGTCGGTCGATGAGTCCTGGGGCACGCCGTCGAAGATGCCCGCCACCTCGAGGCCGCCGTCGGTGACCCCGGCGGTGACCCGGTCGACCAGGCCGGTCTCGCGGATCACCTCGTCGGTGACCACGAACACGCGATGCGCGCCCTCCTTGGACATCTCGAAGCCGGTGCTCGAGAGCAGGTCGCGCCCGGCGATCACCCGCGTCTCGTTGACCGCCTGGTAGAAGTCCTTGAAGCCCGACATCTGCCGGGCGCCGAGCTCCGATCCGGCCTCCACGAGCTTAGGCCTCCAAGAGGTCGGTGCGACCCTTGGCCTCGAGCATCTCGCGGTAGCGTGGGAAGACGGGCTTGACGAGCGGGACGAGCTTGAGGATCTTGGCGACCGGGCCCTTGGCCTTCATCTGGCCGCGTGCGAGAGCGACGGTCACGTTGACCTTGCCGAGCCAGAACTTGTGCGCGGTGTCGGCCTCCATGGTCATCACCACTTCGGGCTCGAGGTCTGACTCGCCGGTGTCCACCTGGCCGTCCTCGCCGTCAAGCATCTTCACGGTGATCTGTGACTCTGGGTTGGCGTACCGGTACTGGACGATGGTGTTGGCCTTGCGGAACTTCGGTCCGAGCTCGTCGTCCTCGGCGAGGTCTGCAAACAGCCGGCCGATGAACTCGTAGACCTCGTCCGCATCCTTGAAGTAGGGCAAGTCTCTCTCCTCGTTCGTTCGCAGTGCAACCCTAGGGGAGCAGCGAGCCGCGCACCCCCTCGGCCTCAGGTGGTCGCGGGGACCCCGTCCGGCTTCGCCGCTTCACGCAGGGCGGCCACCTCCTCGATCACGAGGTCCGCCAGCCCCTCGAGATCGGGCATGGAGTCATAGTCGCCGA
>JBBSLY010000094.1:0-6444 GCA_038233455.1 Solirubrobacterales bacterium
CCTCGCGCTGGCCGACGCCCAACTCCAGTGGGGCCCGGCGCTGGCGGTGCTCGCGACGGTCACGATCGTGATCGGCAACGCCGGCGCGATCGCCCAGCGCTCGCTGAAGCGGATGCTCGCCTGGTCGGGCGTGGCGCAGGCGGGCTACCTGCTCGTCGGCGTGGTCGTCGGCACCCGGCTGGGGATGCAGGCGACCGCCTTCTACCTCGCCGCCTACCTGTTCATGAACGTGGCGGCCTTCGCCGTGGTGATCGCCCGCGAGCGGGCCTCCGAGCACGGCGACGGCATCGAGTCCCTGCGCGACCTGGGCCGCGCGAGTCCCTGGCTGGCGGTGCCGATGACGATCGCGATGCTGTCGCTCGCGGGCTTTCCCGCCACCGCGGGCTTCATCGGCAAGTTCTACCTGATCGATGCGGCGGTGGCCGGCGGGTACGCGTGGCTCGGGATCGCGATCGTGGTCGGCTCGATGATGTCGCTCGTCTACTACCTGCGCGTGCTGGCGGTGATGTGGATGGGCCGCTTCGAGATCGAGCTGCCGACCGTCCCGCCGCGGATCGTGCGCCCGATCGCCGGCTGGTCCCCCGAGGCCGACGCGGGCGCCCAGCCCGAGGTGGTGTTCGTGGCGGCCTTCGCGGCCGCGGCCACGATCCTGTTCGGCATCGTGCCCTCGCCCCTATTCGACCTGGTGCGCGACGTGGGCACATCGCTGACTGTGCTGCTCTAGATGGCCGAGCGCAGCTACGACCTCGTGATCGTCGGCATGGGCTCGGCCGGCACGGTTGCCGCCGAGTTCGCCTCCAAGCTCGACATCGAGGTCGCCGCGGTGGAGCGCGACCGCGTCGGTGGCGACTGCCTGTGGACGGGGTGCGTGCCGAGCAAAGCGTTGCTGGCGTCCGCGAAGGCAGCCCACACCATGCGCCACGCCGATCGCTACGGGCTGACGGCGGTCGAGCCCGAGATTGATACCGCGCGGGTGTTCGAGCGGATCCGCTCGATCCAGGGCGAGATCGAGGCCGCCGATGACAACCCCGAGCGTTTCGCCGACCTCGGCGTGGACATGCACTTCGGCTCGGCGCGGCTGACAGGACCGAACACGCTCGTGGTCGAGGGCGGGGAGACGCTGCGGTCGCGGTTCTTCCTGCTGTGCACCGGCAGCCGGCCGGCAGCGCCGCCCGTCGACGGGCTCCCCGACGCCGGCTATCTGACCAGTGAGAGCGTGTGGGAGATCGACCGCGCCCCCGAGAGCCTCGTGGTGATCGGCGGCGGGCCGATATCGATGGAGCTGTCGCAGGGCTTCGCGCGGCTGGGGGTCGAGACGACCGTGCTCGAGCGATCGGCCGGCGTGCTCTCACGCGACGAGCCCGAGCTGGCCGCGCGCCTGGTCGAGCAGATCCGCGCCGACGGGGTCGAGCTGGTGACCGGTGTGGAGATCGAAAGCGCGGCCGTCGAGGGCGGCGCCAAGGTCGTGCGGGCGAAGGTTGATGGCGCATCGAGGGAGTGGCGTGCCGCGGAGATCTTCGTGGGCGCCGGGCGTGAGCCCAACCTCGACGGGCTGGGGCTCGACGAGATCGGGGTCGAGACAGGTCGTAAGGGGGTGGTGGTGGACGACCACCTGCGCTCGAGCGTGAAGTCGATCTACGCGGCCGGCGACCTGGCGGGGCGCTACCTGTTCACGCACTCCGCCGGCTACGAGGCCGCGACCGCGATCCGCAACATGTTCTTCCCGGGCTCGGACGACGCGCCCGACTTCGTCCCCTGGTGCACCTACACCGACCCCGAGCTGGCGCACGCCGGGCTGACCGAGGCCGAGGCGCGCGAGCGCCACGGCGACGACGTGCAGGTGTGGCGCCACGACCTATCGCACTCCGACCGCGCGCGCACCGACAGCGCTCCCGGCGGGGAGATCCGGATCGTGACTCAGAAGGGCAGGATGGTGGGAGCCCATGTGCTGAGCCCCAACGCGGGCGAGGTGATCCATGAGCTGGCGCTGGCCATCTCCGAGGGCAAGAAGCTGTCGGACCTCAGCTCGCTCGTGCACGTCTACCCGACGCTGTCGCTCGGCATCGGCCAGCTCAGCGGCGAGGCGGGCTACGCGCGCGCCGAGCGGTTCGGCTTCCTGGTGCGCTCGAAGGTCTGAGCCGAGGGACGGGGAGATGCCGGCGGACGACCGCCGCCGGTGCTCAGGCCGGCGCCATCGGCAGCTCCATCAGCGGAAGCTGCTCGCGCAAGACGACGTTCTCCTGGGGGTCGAGCACCGAGTGCTGGGCGCACGCGGGCACCAGCTCGTCGGTGTCGGGGTGGGCCATCGCGTACGAGCAGGCCTGGAGTCGCTCCTGGGTCTCACGGATCGCGGGCTCCTCGGACATCTCGCCGCGGCGCAGCAGCTCCCACGCAGGCTTGACCTTCTCGGCATCCATGAAGGCGTGCATGACGTAGGTGAGTGCGCGGGGCCGATCGCGCACGATCGCACGCGCGCCGCCCGCACGCTTGACGAACCGGCGCGCCCAGCCGGCCGCGCTCGCAACCGCGCGCGGATGGCGACCGAAGCCGCGCGCGACACGCGCGGCGAGCACGGCCGGCGGGGCGACGAAGTCCATCCCTCCGAACGCCGTCACGAAGTCGTCGAGGACGCGCGCGTCACGCTCGTCATCCTCCTCGAGCAGCGGCACGTAGCGCTCGCCCACGTAGGAGCCGTACGCCGTTCGGTTGCAGCGCGGATCGCCGATCTGGAAGGCGCCCCAGTGCAGCCGTGCTCCGGCCCCCTCCTCCACCAGGCGCCACACCTCGTCGGTGGAGAACTCGCGGTAGTCGTGCTTCCAGCGATTCGTGTTGCCGATGAACGCCGCGGGCTGGAAGGAGAACATCCGAAAGCCCATGTCGCGGCAGTCGCGGATCACCTGCGGGACCTGGTCCATGTTCGCCGGGGTCACGGTCATGTTGTGCGCCAGGTAGCTGGTCACGCCGTGCTCGGCCTCCAGGCGCGCGAACATCTCGCAGAACCGCCGACGGTGGGGGTTGAGCTGGGCCTCGGACTCGGGGGCCTTGATCCCGCGGCGCCCGTACATCATCGAGTCGAAGTGCCCCGCGAAGGACAGGTGGTCGAAGCGCCGCCCGCCGGTGGCCGGATCGACTGCCAGCGCCTCCAGGTAGTCGTAGTCGAAGTCGCCGTGTGACATCGACATCGGCTTGCGACCGTGGCCGATCATCGCCTGGAGCGCCGCGGCGTGGTCGTCGGGCTCGAGCAGGGTGACCTCGCCCCCGATCAGCTGGGCGTTCTGGCCCGGGCCGCGCTCGGCGCGCAGGTAGCTCATCTGGGCATCGACCTCGCGCACGGTGTGGGCGCCGTCGGTGCGCACGCGGTTGGCCTCACGGGACTGATAACAGGGGGTACAGGCCAGGTTGCAGCGGGGAAAGACGCCGTGTGTGCCCTCGCAGCCGGCCGTGCGCCGGCCGAGCATCTGGTTGCGCGTCTTCACGTGGGCGGGCAGCTCCGCCCAGCGCCGCGCGAGCGCCGCCGCGAGGTCGGGATGCTCCGGGCGCGTGAGCAGCTCCAGGTCGCGCAGGCGTGCAGCGACGGAGGCCACTCGGCGATCGTACCGACGCGTGCACCGTGCGGCCCCGGTGAACTAGGCTTGACGCGCCATCATGGAGTCCTCTGCGACCGCCCGCATCCTGATCGTGGCCAACCGCACCGCCGCCACCCCGGCGCTGATCGAGGCCGTTCGGGCACGGGCCGCCGAGACGCCGAGCCGATTCACCCTGCTGGTGCCCGGCTCCTCTCATGGGCTGGACAGGCTCACAAGCGTGGATCAAGCTCATGACGAGCCGGATGAGGCCGCGGCCGTGCTCGAGCTGGCGCTTCCCTTGCTGGAGGACGCAGCGGGTGGCGAGGTGCACGGCATGACCGGCGACTCGGAACCCCTCGCTGCCATCGAGGACGCCGTGAACCGGGACGACTTCGACGAGATCATCATCTCCACGCTTCCGGCCCGGGTATCGCGCTGGCTCGGGCTCGACCTCGTGAGCAAAGCCAAGGGACTGGGGCCGACGGTGACCCACGTGGAGGCGACCGGTCGCCGAAGCTAGCGCACCCGGCGGTACAGGCGCGCGAGCCGCGCCGGTGAGACCCCCGCCAGGTACAGCCACCGGATCGCCCACCACGAGAACAGCGTGCGCGGTACCCCCATCGCCCTCCAGCGGCGGTCGGAGGTACGGGCCGGGCCGGGGAGGCATGCCGTCCGGTGGCCGGCCTCGAGGCGGCGGACGAAGTCGTAGTCGTCCATGATCGGCAGCTCGCGGTAGCCGCCGAGGCGCTCGAAGACCTCGCGGCGCACCCAGACGCACGAGTCCCCGTAGTAGAAGCCGAAGCGGCGCTGGAGCGAGTAAGCCGCCGACAGCAGGCGGGAGAAACTGTCGCCGCCGTCGAAGCGCAACGCGAAGTTGCCGCCCGCAACGAGGGTGTCGGAGACCGCCGCGACCAGCGACCCGTACGCGCCCGTGGGCAGCCGAGAGTCGGCATGCAGGAACAGCAGCAGCTCACCCCGCGCCTCTCGGGCGGCGGCGTTCAGCTGGCCGGGGCGCCCGCCCGACGCCTGCACCACGCGCGCGCCGTGAGCCCGAGCCAGCTCGACCGTGCCGTCGCGCGAGCCGCCGTCGGCCAGCACCACCTCCCACCACCCCGGCAGGCGATCGAGGTGGTCAAACAGGGCGGGCAGTTGCGCTCGTTCCTCGAAGGTCGGGACGACGATCGAAACGAGCGGGCCCGTGGCCGATACGTTCAACCGGCGCCCCCCAGCGCCCGCGCAACCTCGGCGGGGAGACCGGGATCTGCGAGCAGGGCGCGGGCATCGTCGGCGTCGTCGAGATCGCGCTGCTCGCCCAACAGCGTCGTGGACAGACCTGCGCTTCGCGCCAGCGCGAGTGAGTGTTCGAGGACCTCCGGCCCTCCCCACGCGGAGCCGAGGCCGAAGATCTCCGGGCACGGCCGCTTCAGCCCGACGAGCCAGTAGCCGCCGTCGAGCGCCGGGCCGAAGCAGACGTCCGCCCGCGCGAGCGCCTGCTCGGCCTGGCGTGCGTGGGCCGCGGACAGCAACGGCATATCGGTCCCGACCACCACCAGCGGTCCCCGGTGCTGAGCCAGAACCCGCTCGGTGGCGAACGCAAGCCGGTCGCCGAGGTCGCCCTCCCCGTCGCGAAACAGGCGCACGCCGGCCGGCACCAGGTCGTGGAGCTCGTGCTCACGAGCCCCGTCCGGGCCGTAGGCGAGATGGGCGGCGCCGGGGGCCACCTCGACCGCCCAGCGCGTCGCGGCGCAGATCAGCGCCGACTGCAGCGCCGCGCAGCCGGCGGCTCCGAGCAGCGGCTCGAGGCGCGTCTTGACCTGGCCGGGCCGCGGGGCCTTCGCCATCACGAGGACGGAGAGGCTCACACCGCGCAGCGAAATGCCGCAGGCAGGGTCCCGTCCTCGAGGCGCAGCTCGAGGAAGCGCTCGATCACGGCCCGCTTGGCCTCGGCCAGCGCCACCTCCCCCCGAGCCACGACGAAGTCCGGGCTCGACGCGATGTCGCCGCCCACGGGGTGCCAGTGCACGCCATCGGCGGTCACCGTCAGCTCGGGCGCCATCACGCCCTCGGACACCTCGATCCCATCCTCCACATCCTCGGCGAAGCCGCGCTGCACGAGCGGGCGCACCGCGAAGTCGTCGCCCTCGATGCCAAAGGAGGCCAGCAGCTCACCGAGCTCTGCCACCTCCGTGCGATTCTCGGGCGTCTCGGTCATCGCCACCCGCAGTGGCAGCCCGAGCCCGTGGGCGAAGCGGATGCCCGCCATGGCGCGCTCCCACGAGCCGGCCCCGCGCCAGCGGTCGTGCGTTTCGGGGCGCGCGCCGTCGACCGAGCTCTGGATCACCAGGCGCTCGCGGCCGGCCAGCCGCTCGAGCTCGCGCGCACGGCGCCCGGTGAACAGCATCGCGTTGGTGAGCACGACGGTTGGCAGGCGGTCACTCGCGTACTCGATCATGTCGACGATGTCCGGGTGCACGAACGGCTCGCCCCCGGTCACGTACAACTCCCTGAACCCCTCCGCGAGCGCCTCGTCGACCAGAGCCCGGAAGCGATCGGCCGAGATCTCGCGCCGGCGCGCGTGGGGCGAGGAGGCGACCACGCAGTAGTCGCAGGCGAGGTTGCAGTGAAAGTTCGAGTAGACCCACAGCCGCGCGGGAAAGACATCGGTTCCGAACATGGACACGACCGGCAGGCCGTCGTCCTGCGCCTCCGGCGCCTCTGCCCAGCCGGCGCCGTCCTCGGATGCGAACCCGGCCGGCACGGCGTCCCGGTAGACCTGGTATCGGCCTTGTGCCCGCTCGCGGGGAGGGACGACCTCGAGGCACGTCGTCCACCAGCCGGTCTCGATCGTCTCCACGAACGCCTCCGGCAGGCCCGCCGC
>JBBSLY010000095.1:0-6402 GCA_038233455.1 Solirubrobacterales bacterium
GCCAAGAGCGGGGGCAAGGTGATCAAGAACGTGGCCGGCTACGACATCGCGAAGCTGTTCACCGGCTCCTACGGAACGCTCGGGGCGATCGTGGAGGTCTCCGTGCGGCTGCATCCGCTTCCCGCCGCTACGGCGACGGCGATCGGCCGCTCGGACGACCCGGGTGCGCTGGGCGCAGCCGCCGCGGGCCTCAGCCACGCGCCGCTCGAGCTGCACGGCCTGGACGTCCAATGGGAGTCGGGCAGCGGGTCGGTGCTCGCCCGCTTCGGCGCGCGCTCGGCCACCGAGCAGGCACATGACACGGCGGACGTCATGGGCGAGCGGGGCCTCGACACCGAGGTCTGCGAGGACGACGAGCCACTGTGGGATGCCCAGCGCGCCCGTCAGCGCTCGCGGTCGGGGACCGTGGTGCGCGTATCGGGGCTGCAGAGCCAGCTGGGAGAGCTGCTGCGCACGGTCCGCGCGCTCGGCGCGAGCGCGGTGGGGCGAGCCGGGCTCGGCCTCTACTGGGTCACCCTGGACTCCGAGCCCAACGCCGCCGCGGGGATGGGCGCCCTGCGCCGAGCCATGTCCCCCGCTCCATGCGTCGTGCTCGACGCTCCCGAACACGTGCGCGACGTTGTGGACCCCTGGGGGGACTCGGATCCCGGGACGCTTGCGCTCATGCGTCGGGTCAAGGAGCGCTTCGACCCGGCCGGGGTGTGTGCGCCCGGCGTGTTCGCCGGAGGGCTGTGAGCGGCGGACCGATCGAGCTCCGCGGCGGCGGCGCCCGGGTCTCGGCCTGGGACGAGGACCGTCCGCCGGAGCCGGCGCTGATCGACGACTGCGTGCACTGCGGCTTCTGCCTGCCCACATGCCCCACCTACGCACTCTGGGGCGAGGAGGCGGACTCCCCGCGCGGCCGGATCGTGTTGATGAGGGCAGGCCACGAGGACGGCAGCGATCTGTCGGCCGAGATGGTCGGCCACTTCGACAACTGCCTGGGATGCATGGCGTGCGTGACCGCCTGCCCCTCGGGGGTGCAATACGACAAGCTGATCGAGGACACGCGCGCCCAGGTCGAGCGCCACTGGGAGCGAGCCCCCGCCGAGCGCATTCTCCGGCGGCTGATCTTCGCCCTCTTCCCCCACCCCCGCCGGCTTGCCGCGCTTGCGCCGCTGCTGGCGCTCGCCAGAGCGGTGGGGCTCGATCGCCTGGCCCCACGGCTGCCGTCCGAGAGCCTGGCGGCGATGGCCAGGCTCGCGCCGCCCCGGCGGCCGCGCGTGAGCCTCCCCGAGCGGGTGCCCGCCGCCGGGCCGAGCCGGGGCAGCGTCGCCCTGCTGCGCGGCTGCGTGCAGCGGGCGTTCTTCTCCGACGTCAACGCGGCGACCGCCGCCGTGCTGGCCGCCGAGGGCTGGGACGTCGCGGCTCCCCACGAGCCACGCTGCTGCGGTGCCCTGGCGCTGCACGCCGGCGGGACCGATGCCCGCGAGCGCGCCCGGGATACGATCGCCGCCCTCGAGGGCCACGAGCGCGTGGTGGTCAACGCCGCCGGCTGCGGGTCGGCGATGAAGGACTACGGGCACCTGTTGCGCGACGACCTCGCGTGGGCCGACCGCGCGGAGCGCTTTGCCGCGAAGGTGCGCGACGTGACCGAGATCCTGGCCGGGGGCCCGGTGCGAGCCTTGCGCCGGCCGGTGCGGATGCGGGTGGCCTATCACGACGCGTGCCATCTGGCGCACGCCCAGGGGGTGCGCGAGCAGCCGCGCGACCTCCTGCGCGCGATTCCCGGCCTGGAGCTGGTCGAGCCCGCCGAGTGGGAGATCTGCTGTGGCTCCGCGGGCATCTACAACCTCGTAAAGCCCGAGCCGGCGAACGAGCTCGGACGGCGCAAGGCGGAGAACCTGCTGGCCACCGGCGCCGAGGCGGTCGTCGCGGCCAACCCGGGCTGCGCGCTTCAGATCGCGGCGCACGCCCGCGACCTGGGCCACGAGCTGGTCGTCTATCACCCCGTCGAGCTGTTGCTGCGCTCGCTGAAGGGGGCCGGGTGAGCGGGTCGCGCCGAGCCGCGTGCACCGGAGGCAGCGGATGAGTGCATCCCCGGCTGAGGTGCGGGTCGAAGCCGATGGCGCGCCTCGCCAGGGGGAGGTGCTCACGCGGCCCGCCCTGGAGCTGATCGCAGCGTTGCATCGCGAGTTCGACCCATGCCGCCGCGAGCTGCTCGCGCGCCGGGTCGAGCGCCAGGCAGAGCTCGACGCGGGCGGGACGCTCGGCTTCCTGGAGGCGACCCGCCAGGTGCGCGATGGAGACTGGACGGTCTCCCCCTCCCCGCCCTCGCTCGAGGAGCGGCGCGTCGAGATCACCGGCCCGACCACCGCAAAGATGGTGATCAACGCGCTCAACTCCGGAGCCTCGGGATTCATGGCCGATTTCGAGGACGCCAACTCGCCGACCTGGGCGAACATGATCGGCGGCCAGGCCAACCTGATCGACGCCGTCCGCGGCGCGCTCTCGCACACCTCAGACGACGGCCGGCGCTACGAGCTCGCCGAACAGACCGCCACGCTGCTGGTGCGCCCGCGCGGGTGGCACCTGCCGGGGCGCCATCTCACCGTCGGCGGTGAGCCGGTCTGCGGCGCGATCTTCGACTTCGGGCTGTTCCTCTTCCACAACGCCCGCGAGCTGCTCGATCGCGGCGCGGGGCCGTACTTCTACCTGCCAAAGCTCGAGTCCCACCTCGAGGCGCGGCTGTGGAACGACGTGATCTCCATGGCCGAGGAGCTCGTCGGGGTCGAGGGCGGGAGCGTTCGCGCCACGGTGCTGATCGAGACGCTGCCGGCCGCGTTCGAGATGGACGAGATCCTGTTCGAGCTGCGCAACCATTCCGCCGGCCTGAACGCCGGTCGCTGGGACTACATCTTCAGTGCGATCAAGCGCTTCCGCGAGCGCCCGGAGTTCGTGCTGCCCGACCGCTCGCAGGTCACGATGACGGTCCCCTTCATGCGCGCCTACACCGAGCTGCTGGTGCAAACCTGCCACCGCCGCGGCGCGCACGCGATGGGTGGGATGTCAGCCGTCATCCCCAGCCGCACCGACCCCGCCGCAGCCGAGCGCGCCCGTGAGGCCGTACGTGCCGACAAGCGGCGCGAGGCCGCTGCGGGCTTCGACGGCACCTGGGTCGCGCACCCGGACTCGGTCGAGCCGGCGCGCGAGGAGTTCGACGCGGTGCTCGACGGGCACCCCAACCAGCTCGGAGTGGCCCGCGCCGAGGTGAACGTGAGCGCCGCCGATCTGCTCGCCATCGACGCCACCGAGGGGGATGTAACTGAGGAGGGCCTGCGGGCCAACGTGAACGTGGGCATCCAGTACATCTCCTCGTGGCTGCGCGGCAACGGCGCGGCAGGCATCTACGGGCTGATGGAGGACGCGGCCACGGCCGAGATCTCACGCTCGCAGGTGTGGCAGTGGATCCGCCACGAGGTGTCACTGGCAGACGGCCGGACGGTGACGCCGGAGTTGGTGCGCGAGCTTGTGACCGAGGAGCTCGAGCGGATCAGAGGCGAGATCGCAGACGATGAGTGGTTCGAGCGCGAGGGGCGGCCCGTCGAGGCGCGGGCGCTGTTCGAGGCGGTGGCGCTCTCGGGCGCCGACGAGTTCGTGGAGTTCCTGACGCTGCCCGCCTACGAGCGGCTGGAGCGCGTCTGACGGCGGGTCGGGGCCCGTCGGTCTGAGGCTACGCGGCCTGGTCGGAGCGCTCGCGCTCGGCCTCGCGCAGCTCCTTCATCGCCCTGCGGCGCTCCTCTCGGGAGGTCCGTTCGAGGATCAGCACGCCGTCCAGGTGATCTAGCTCGTGCTGGATCACGCGCGCTTCCAGACCCGACGCCTCGACCCGACGTTCGGCGCCCTCCTCGTCGTGGGCGCGGACGCGCACGTAAACGGGGCGCTCGATGTCGACGGTCACGCCCGGGATCGACAGGCAGCCCTCCTCCAATGTCTCGTCCTCTTCGCTCGACCACTCGACCTCGGGGTTCACCAGAGCTACCAGCGGCGCGTCGAAACCCACGCGGTAGACCAGCAGGCGCTGCGAGATCCCCAGCTGGGGGGCGGCCAGGCCCAGGCCGATGGCGTCACCCATGATCGCCGCCATCCGCGCCACCTGGCTCTTGAGCGCCGTGTCGAAGCGATCGACCGTGGTGGCGCGGCTCTTGAGCACCGGGTCGCCCAGGCGCCGGATGAACGACATCGCGGCCAGCCGGCGCGCCTCGACCTCCGGGTCGAGCGCGGGCGCTGAGCTCTCGACCTCCTCGTCGCGCTCGGCGAGCTCACGGTCGGCGCCGCGCTCGGCGAGCTCACGGTCGGAGGGGCCGGGCATGCCGAGATTGTACGCCCCCGCGCCGGGCGAGTTGTGGTCCGCCGCCGCACCCTACCCTGGTGGCGATGCACTGGATCGTCGACGGCATGAACGTGATCGGCACCCGTCCCGACGGCTGGTGGAAGGACCGCCACGCGGCGATGGTCCGCCTGGTGGACCGGCTCGAGCGGTGGGCCGCGCAGGACAGCGACGACGTGACGGTCGTGTTCGAGAAGAAGCCCCACCCCCCGATCCGCTCGACGGTGATCGAGGTCGCGCACGCGCCCAGGCCGCGACCCGACTCCGCCGACGACGAGATCGTGCGGCTGGTCAAAGCGCATGCGAACCCGATGCGAGTGCGGGTGGTGACATCCGACCGCTGGCTGGCCGACTCCGCGCGCGCGGCCGGCGCGACAGTGGAGCCCTCCGAGCCGTTTCGAAGCCGCATCGACCCGGTCTGAGTGGGCCCCGGCCAGGGGCCGCCGGAGCGAGCGACCGTGCGGGCCTACTGCGGATCCACGTCCACGGCGTAGGAGGCGCCGCGGTGCTCGGCCGAGCTCGACACCGCCTCCACCGCCGAGCGGACGGCGGCTATCGCCGTCAGGCGCTCCGGGCTCTTGACCACCAGCTGCGCGCGCTGCCTGCCCTTGAGGCGAAACAGGGGCGCCGGGCCCAGCACCGTGGCGCCCGGCACGTCGATCAGATCCCGCACGGCCGTGGCGGCCGCTGTCTCCGGGCCGGCCTCGGCGGAAGAGCAGACGACGCGGATCAGGTTGCCGTGGGGCGGGTAGCCGAGCGCGGCTCGGCGTTCGAGCTCCCCGGCGACGAAGCCATCGGAGTCGTGCGAGGCGGCGCAGCGCAGCGCGCGTGCGCCCGGGTCGAGCGCCTGGACGACGACCCGACCGCCCCCTGGCCCGCGTCCACTGCGGCCCGCCAGCTGCGCGACCAGAGCGAAGGTGCGTTCGTCGGCGCGAAAGTCGGGGAAGCGCAGGGTGGCGTCCGCGTCCAGCACCACCCCGAGCGTGACGTCCGGGAAGTCATGGCCCTTCGCGACCATCTGGGTCCCCACCAGCACACCGGCCGCAGCGGCGTCGAAGCGCTCCAGCGTTCGCGCGACGCCCTCGCCGGCCGCGGTGTCCGCGTCGAGGCGAAAGACCGGCAGCGGCGCCACCAGGCGCTCCAGCTCGGCTCCCAGCTGCTCGGTGCCGAGCCCGCGCCGCGAGACCGATACCGAGCTGCAATCCGGGCAGGCGCGCGGTACCGCCTCCGAGTGGCCGCAGTGGTGGCAGGACATCCGCGCGGCCGCGCGGTGGAGCACGAGCGTGACGTCGCAGTTGGGGCACTCCCATACCCGGCCGCAGTCGGCGCAGGCCAGGTAGTTGGACCACCCACGGCGGTTGAGCAGCACGATCGCCTTCTGCGCGCGGCGGCGGATCTCGTCGAGGGCGTCGCGGGTGTGCTGGTGCAGCGGGCCCGAGACCCCGGCCATCCCCACAAGCTCGACGGCCGGCAGGGGCCGCGAGTCGACGCGCTCGGACAGCCGCACGCAGTCATAGGCGAGCACGCTCTCGGGCCGCGGGGTGGCGCTGCCGGCCAAGAGCACCGCCCCGCACTCCTGCGCGCGCCGCTCGGCAACGTGCCGCGCGTCGTATCGGGGGTCCCCCTCCTGCTTGTAGGAGGCGTCGTGCTCCTCGTCGACCACGATCAGCCCCAGCTCGGTCACGGGCGCGAACACGGCCGACCGCGGTCCCACGCACACACGTGCCTCACCGCTGCGCAGCCGCGTCCATTCGTCATAGCGCTCGCGCGCGGACAGGCTTGAGTGCAGTATCGCCACCGAGTCCCCGAAGCGCTCCACGAACCGGCTCGCGGTCTGGGGAGTGAGCGCGATCTCGGGAACGAGCACGATGGCCGAGCGGCCGCGATCGAGCGCGGCCGCCGCCGACTGGAGATAGACCTCGGTCTTGCCGCTGCCCGTCACGCCGTGCAGCAGCAGCCTGCGGTCGGCGCCGGCGCCCGCGTCCATCCTGCCCACGACCTCGGCCAGCGCGGCTTCCTGTGGCACAGTGAGA
>JBBSLY010000096.1:0-6371 GCA_038233455.1 Solirubrobacterales bacterium
TGACCTGCACGTAGGCCAGCCCTTGCGTCTGGAAATCTCGCCCTACCGAATGCGAGTTCTGCTGAGCGAGAACACCTGCGGCAATACGCTCGCTCGACTCCTAACGAATTTGCAGCATCGGCTCGATGCCCGAGTAGTCCTCCAGCCGGCGTAAGCGCGCTCGGCAAGCTAGATTCGCCGGTCCTCGTCCGGCAGCAGCTCCGAGACTGCGTCGACCTGGTCGCCCGGCGTCGTCTCGTCCCCGATCCCGCGCAGCTCGGCCGCGACGGCTGAGAACTGCTCCAAGGCCGCGGTCAGGCTCTCGACGATTTCTTCGGCGATGACCTCGGGCGCTGGAAGATTGGCCGTATCCTCCAGTGATTCGTCCTGCACGTCGGCCCAGACGTCGAGGTTGAGCCCAGGCCTCGCCTCCAGATCCTCGTAGCTCCAGCGCTTGAACCGCTCGCTCTCCGAACGCTCCTCCGCCTTGCCCGGCTTGTAGGCGGCGACGAAGTCGTCGAGGTCGGAGCGCTTGAGCGTCCTGGTCTTGAGCGTGAAGTGCTGGTTGGTACGCAGGTCGTAGACCCACAGCTCCCTGGTCGCGGCCGCGGTCGAGGCGCCCTTGCGCTGGAAGAAGATGACGTTGGCCTTCACGCCCTGGGCGTAGAAGATCCCGGTCGGCAGCCGGAGCATGGTGTGGACGTCGCACTCCTGCAGCAACCGGCGGCGGATGGTCTCGCCGGCGCCGCCCTCGAAGAGGACGTTGTCGGGCACGACGACGGCGGCGCTGCCGCCGATCTTCAGCGCCGAGCGGATGTGCTGGACGAAGTTGAGCTGCTTGTTGGAGGTCGTCGCCCAGAAGTCCTGACGCTGGATGGCGATGTCGCTGCTCTGCACCCGCCCGTCCTCGCCGATCATCGTCACCGACGATTTGCGCCCGAACGGCGGGTTGGTCAGGACCATGTCGACGCGCTCGGTCGGCGCGGCGATCAGCGCGTCCTGAACCGTGATCGGCGCGTCGGCATCGGGGTCGGGCGAGCCGATGTTGTGGAGGAAGAGGTTCATCGCGCACAGCCGCGCGGTGTTGTCGACGATCTCGGTGCCCGAGAGGGCCTCGTCGCGGAGGAAGCGCTTCTGATCGCGGTCGAGGTTGTGGTTGTCGGCGATGTAGTCGTGGGCGGCCAGCAGGAAGCCACCGGTGCCGCAGCAGGGGTCGGCGATCCGCTCGCCCGGCCGCGGCTGCATCACGTCGACCATCGCCTTGATCAGCGCTCTGGGGGTGAAGTACTGGCCGGCGCCGGACTTGGTGTCGGCGGCGTTCTTCTCGAGCAGGCCCTCGTAGGCGTCGCCCTTGACGTCGGCGTCGATCCCGGTCCAGGTCTCGGGCTCGATCAGGTCGACGATCAGCCGGCGCAGCTTAGCCGGGTCCTGGATCCGGTTCTGTGCCTTGCGGAAGATCAGGCCGAGCGTGCCGGACTCGCGGCCCAGCTCGTTGAGCAGCACCGTGTAGTGGGTCTCGAGCTCGGGGCCGTCGCGGTCGAGCAGCGACTGCCAGTCGGAGTTCTCCGGGATCCGTGACGGCTGGTTGAACGGCGGCTGGGTCCGCTCGTGCGCCATCTTGAGGAAGAGGAGATAGGTGAGCTGCTCGACGTAGTCGCCGTAGGAGAGGCCGTCGTCGCGGAGGAGGTTGCAGAAGTTCCAGAGCTTCTGGACGAGTTGGCGAGCGTGGTCATTCATCTGCCTCATCAGGTTGGCGCGTCCGACGCTGAAAGCGTTGTGTTGCCAACTGAGTGCGAGAGAGTCCCCAGCATGGCGTCTCGAAGGAGGGCCGTCTGAGCCAGCTGTGCCTGCGTGAGAGCCTCATCGCGCGCTTGCTCGAGGACCAGAGCACCGGACTTCAGCTCCTTCAAACGCACGACGATGGCATCCTGCTCCTCGCGTGGCGGCAGCGGGAGCTTCAACTTCCTGGCGTCCGCCAGCTTCAAGCGTGGCCTCCCCACTCCGTGAACCACGGCCGCCGCTTGCCGACGAACCGGTCGGGAGTTGAGGCAGGCCGCTAGGAAGTGAGGATTCACACTTGGCGCCGGTCGTATTCTCGGACAGTCCGCTTTGACAATCGCTGGTCCGAGCCAATCGGGGACTACGCACGCTCTCGGCAACTCGCTCCCGAGCGAAGCTAGGACCACATCGCCTGGCTTTGCCTCGTAGCTCTGGAGCGCCCTAAAATGGGCTTGCGAGATGTGGGCGGCGGCGTCAAGGAAGGTGCCCTCCCCAACATTCTGTAGTCGAATCACTCGCGGCCCATTGTTGGTGTAGTGAGATGACTTGAGATTCGACCCGAAGGGGCCGTCGCTGATTGCACGCGGCTCATCTGCGGCCAGCTCCCCAAGGGTCTTCCATTCCCATCCAGCGGGCAACGGAGAAGGGCCGTCGGCGCTCACTGGCCGGCAACGTGCTGGATTGAGGAGCGTCCCAAGGCATGTGGCCTCGAGTAGTGAGGCATGGAACCCTTGAAGCTGGAAGGTCATCTCTCGGAGCAGAGCAGAACCGTGGCCGATCTCCGCGACCCTTTGCTCAACCGTCTCAACAATGTGCTGCTGCTCGTCCAGAGGCGGCACCGGGATCGGCATTTCGAGCAGATGCTCACGCTTCAGATTGTTGATGTTGCTCCCCGCTGCAAGTGCTGACACTCGACGGCGGTAGTAGTCGGAGGCCATAAACCAGCGAAGGAATCGAGGATCCACAGCGCTGATATCTGGCCGGACAACGGCGCAGAAAGCGCCGAAGGTCCCATTGAATGAGCCCTCGACCTGAGCTGCCTTACCAACTACTGAGAGACTCCCGCTTGACGCCGCCACAACAAGGTCGCCAGCGTGCAGCATCTGGGGCTCCTTGACCAGAGCCCGCGGGATCCAGACGAAGTCTCGAAGCAGAAGGCCCGTGGTCGCGATGTTGGTGGCGCGTAGGAGTGGGATGTGGTCTGGTGCGTCCGGAACGCCGACCTGGTCCTTTTTGTAGGTGACGCCTCGTATGACCGCCGCGATCTCCCGAAGCGGTCTCCACTTCCAGCCCTCCTGCCGTCCTGGCCGATCTGCGACACCGGTGGATTCGCTCATACCGCCAGCTCCCGGTTCAGCTCATCGAGCAGCAAGTCGAGTTCGCTCCCGAAGACCCTGTGGGCAGCACCGAGACCGCCCTCCTGCGCAAACGGGTCGAGATCGAAGTCGTCGGGCTCGATCGTCAGCGAGGTCGCCATGTGGTCTCGCACCATCATCAGCCACCCGCGCTGCTCCATCGTGAACTTCCGCCCGTTCGACTCCTGCTCGGAGAACCACAGGTCGAAGCGCAGCCGCACCATCTCGGCATGCGGGGTCAGCTCGTCGTCGCGGCCGACGGCGAAGCGGACCAGCGAGACGAGGTCGGCGAGGATCCGCCCGCCGTCGCCGCGGACCTTCGATTCGTCGACGCGCTTGTAGGCCTCCCAGAGACGGCGCGAGCCGAAGTTCAGCGGCGGCGCCTCGATCTCCCGGGCCAGCTCCTTGATGTCGCCGAGGGTGGGCCGGCGATCGTAGGGCTGCCGGTAGTAGGCCTCGAGCGCCACGTACTCGTCGTGGTGGTCGCGGATCCACTCCTCGAAGCCTGCGACGAGCGCCTCCGCCTCGCCGGCGTCGACGAAGCCGGCCGCGATCAGCCGGTCCTGCGTGGCGATGTCGATGATCTGCTCGGTCTGGGTCTGCAGCCGCAGCACCTTCTGGCGGACCTCGGCCCTCAGCAGCGGCGCGACCGCTGCCTCGATCAGCTCCTCCTTGACCGCCGCGATCTCCTCCTCCGTCGGATCGCGCTCTTCGTCGATCCGCTCGCCGGCGAGCTCGCCGAGGGCGGTGGGGTCGGTGGCCTTGATCAGCTTCTCCGCGATCTCGCTGAGCGCAGCGCCGGCCAGCTCGGCGAGGTCGGCCTCGTCATCGGGCGTGAGCTTTCCCTCCAGGCGATTGAGGCGAACGGCCACGGTCGAGAGCAGCTCGTCCGAGGTGATGCCCTGAGCGACGTCCTGGAGCAGCGACTTCAGCGGGACGTTCGGCTTGCGGTCCAGCGGACGCGTCTCGGCCCACGCCCGATCCTCGTCGGTCAGGCCGACGCAGTCGACGATCACGAAGTGGTCCTTGATGGCGCCCTCCTCGCGGGCGCCGGGCGTGACCGCCCAGAACTCGTGCCGGTCCATCTTGCGCACCCCGCGGCCCTTCATCTGCTCCCAGTAGGCCCTGCTCTGGACCATGCGCAGGACGAGCAGGCACTCGACCGGCTTGATGTCGGTCCCGGTCGAGATCTGGTCGACCGACACCGCGATCCGAAAGCGCGGATCGGTGCGGAAGTCCTGGATGTGCTGCTGGGCCGAGCCCTCAGTCCTGTACGTGATCTTCTTGGCGAACTCCGAGCCGCGGCCGAACTCCTCGCGGATGATCCGCAGCACGTCCTCGGCGTGGGTCTCGTGCTTGCAGAACGCGACCGTCTTCGGGACCTCCGAGCGGCCGGGGAAGATCTCGGTCAGGACCTTGTCGCGAAACGTGCGAACGACGGTCCGGATCTGGTCCTCGGCCACCACTGCCCGGTCGAGCTTGGCCGCGTCGTAGGTCAGCTCGTCCTCCAGCTCCTTGAGCGATTGCTCGCGCGTCAGCCGGTCGCGGACGCGGACCCACTCCCCGGCGCCGACGGAGGCGCCGGCTTTGGAGACCTCGGTCTCGATCCGGTAGACGGTGTAGTCGACGTTGACCTTGTCGATCACCGACTGCTCGTATGAGTAGGGCGCGACCACGTTGCCCCGGAAGTAGCCGTACGTGAACTTCGACGGCGTCGCCGTCAGGCCGACCAGGAACGCGTCGAAGTAGTCGAGCACCTGGCCCCAGCGGCCGTAGATCGAGCGGTGCGCCTCGTCGGTGAAGACGAAGTCGAACAGCTCGACCGGGTACTTTGACTGATAGCTGACCGGCAACTGCTCGAGATCCTGCTCGCCGCCGAGGCGCTCGAAGACCGACTCCTCCTCGAGGCCCTCGGCCAGCTCGTCCTCGTTGAGCAGCATCGAGTAGAGCCGCTGGATCGTGGTGATGACGATGTTTGCCGCCGGGTCGATCCGATTCGAGCGCAGCAGCTGGACGTTGTAGAGCTCGCCGAGCTTGCGACCGTCGTCGGGCGTGACGTAGTTGCGGAACTCGCGCAGAGCCTGCTCGCCGAGGTTGATCCGATCCACGAGGAAGAGGCCGCGCTTGGCGCCGCCGTAGCGCAGCAGGCGGTAGCCCTGGGCGCAGGCGAGGAGCGTCTTGCCCGAGCCCATCGTCTGCGGGGTCAGCGTTCGCAGGTGGTTGGAGGCGAACGACCGCTCCAAGCCTTTGATCGCGGCGACCTGGTTCGCCCGCAGACCCGCCTCGATCAGGGGCGGCATCTGGCGCAGCCGCCGGCGCATCGTCTCGCCGCTCTTGGCGATCTCGATCAGCGCCTCGGGGCGGTGGAAGTGGAAGACCTCGCGCGGCGCGTACTCGGGGTCGAGGCGGTTGGCGAACCAGCTCTCCTTGCCAGTGCTCATGTAGTGAAAGGGCAGCGGTTGGCGCCAGGCCGGGATGCCACGCTTGCTCGCGGTCTGCCGGAAGCCCTCGGTGTAGCGGTCTGACTGC
This sequence comes from Solirubrobacterales bacterium, assembly GCA_038233455.1. Lineage (GTDB taxonomy): Bacteria > Actinomycetota > Thermoleophilia > Solirubrobacterales > Thermoleophilaceae > JAAYBF01. The sequence continues at coordinate 5,643 of JBBSLY010000096.1, forward strand.
GACTCGACGCCGAGCAGCGGCGTCCCGTCCTTCTTGGCCTCGATCGTCCCCAGCGCCTTGCGGTCGCCGTAGAGCAGGTAGTCGGCCGGGCCGGTCGCGGTGCGAAACTCGCGGACCGCCACGCCGCGCGCGGCCGAGAGGTCGATCGCCTCGAAGTCCTGCACGACCCAGCCGGCGGCCTCGAGCTTGCGGTCGATCTCCACCCGTGCCCGCTGCTCCGGCGTGAGTCCCCCGATCACGCTGTGACCGTACCCCGGATCACGTCAGGGGGGCGAGATCGCGCTGCTCGCGACTTGAGGGGTATGGGACAACCCCGTCAGCGCGAGCTCGCGGCATGGATGACCTTCTTCGCCGCCGAGGTCGTGAAAGGCCGCGTGCCGGACGAGCCCCGGTTCTTCGCGGCGCTGGTCCTGGTTGCGGAGGCCGCCGCCGCGCGGGACCGGGCGACGCTCGCGCTCGCCCATGAGGCGTGCCGCAGCCTTCGGGAGAACCTGCCCGGGCACCCGTCGCGAGCGCTGTGGGAGGGGAGGCTGTGGGCGGTCGAAACCCTTGCGTGGCTGGGTGGCGAGGGTCGCGCCGACCAGTGAACAGCGTCTCGGCCTCACCCGACCCGCTCGACGCGCGGGTAGGCGTCGAAGCCGCGGTCGAAGGTCACGATGCGGTCGATGCCGTGCTCGGCCATGGCGGCGGCGTGGATGGCATCGCGCGCCGAGAGAGCCGGGTAGCGCA
>JBBSLY010000097.1:0-6192 GCA_038233455.1 Solirubrobacterales bacterium
AGCGCGAGGAGCGAGCCGCCTAGCGGCGGTGACCGAGCGCCGGTCGGCTCCAAACCCGCGTTGGCTGCGGGCGCGGGCGCTGGTTGTCTCCGGCCGCTAGTCGGTCCCGGGCGCTGGCGGCGCCGAGGGAGAAGGAGAGCGCGCACCGACTGTCGCCAGCGCGCTCTGGGCGCACGTCTCGACGACCCCGTCGGGAGCGACCGCGAACAGCTCCGGGATGCCCGGCGCGATCTCGCGCACGCCGACGCGGATGCGCGCCAGGTGCATCGTGCCGAGCATCTGCGTCCAGAGGACGTTCGCCGTGTAGTCGGGGTCGTCGAGCGCGAACGCGCCGGCCTCGCTGCCCGCCCGCAGAACCGCGGCGAGCTGGCCGAGGCAGCGCGCCATGCCCTGGCCGAGGCGCAGCCAGACCGACTCGGAGATCGTCGCGCGCATGTCCCGGGCGGGGCGCCGCATGAGCGCCAGCGAGCTGTCGAGGAAGGCGGGGTAGCGCTCGCAGAAGCCGGCGTACGCGCGCGTGCAGCGCTCGAGCGCCAGCGTGGGGTCGGCGTCGCCCGCGGTCGCCTCGGCGAGCACCCCGGCGAGCTCGTCGAGGTAGTCGGTCACGGTCAGGACGAAGAGCTCCTCCTTGGAGGAGAAGTGGCGATAGATGAGCCCGCGCGCGATCCCGACCGCCTGGGCGATCTCCTCGATCGGAGCGTCTTGCATGCCGCGTTCGTCGAACAGGGCGCGCGTGGCGAGCACTAGCTCGCGCTCCCTGACGCGCCTGCGGGGCTTTGCCTGAGGGGCAGCCACGAGGTCGATCCTAGCCGTCTTTCGGCGTTTGAGAACATAAGGTTGACAAGTGTTCTCAAAGGCGCCTATCGTGGGCGCTCCCAGCGGGCCCCCGACGAGCACTGGCAGGTAGAGATCCCCACGCTCACGAGCAGCACAGACCGCCGAGCGACCGACCGTCCGGCGACCGACCGCCGAGCGGCCTTCGCCGGCGCACGCAGGGAGGCCGCCCATGCCTGAGCGCGGCGCCATTCCGCGCGTCCCGAAGCTGCAGAAGCGGCTGCTGCGGGCCGGTCCGGGCGTTCAGCTCGCCGCTGCTCCCGGACGACTATCTCGAGCGCGAGACGCCCGACGCAGCGACGATCGTGATCCGACCGGGCCACGAGTGGCCCGGTCACGAGCCCGGCCAGTGCGTGCGCATCGGCGTCGACGTCGACGGCGTGCGCCATTGGCGCGCCTACTCGCTCACCTCCGATCCGGGCAACCCCGAGGGGGTCATCAGCATCACCGTCAAGTGCGTGGACGAGGGGAGGGTCTCGCCGCACCTGGTGCGCCGCGGGCGGCCGGGGAGCATCGTCTCGCTGAGCGACGTCGAGGGCACGTTCGTGGTTCCGGACCCGGTGCCCGAGCGGCTGCTGTTCGTCAGCGCAGGCAGTGGCATTACCCCGATCATGAGCATGCTGCGCAGCCTCGACCGCAAGGGCCAGCTGGGCGACGCGGTGCTGCTTCACTCGGCTCCGACGGCCGACGGGGTCATCTTCGGGTGGCGGCTGCGCGAGCTCGCCGAGCGCAATCCCGGGTTCCGCCTGCACGAGCAGCACACCGGAGCCGACGGGCGGCTCTCCCCGGACGACTTCGAGACGCTCTGCCCGGATTGGCGCGAGCGCGAGGCCTTCGTCTCCGGCCCAGGGGAGATGCTCGACGCCGTGGAGGAGCGCTGGGGGCAGGACGACCTGATGGAGCGGCTCTGGATGGAGCGCTTCCAGCCGAAGATCGCCCACAACATCGAGCAGGGAGAGGGCGGCTCGATCAGCTTCCGCAAGAGCGGCCTCGAGACCGAGTGCGACGGCTCCACGCCGATCCTCGTCGCAGGCGAGAAGGGCGGCCTCGGGCTGGCCTATGGGTGCCGTGAGGGAATCTGCCACACCTGCGTCGGGGCGCTCGTCTCCGGGCAGGTGCGCGATCTGCGCAACGGCAGCGTCCACGGCAACGAGGGCGAGAACGTACGTGTCTGCATCCACGCGCCCGAAGGGCCCGTGGAGATCGATCTTTGAAACCGACAGAGGAGGCTCCATGAGCACGGCCACCAGCCACGAGACGACCAACGGCGCGAGCCCCAACGGGGCGAGCCCGGCCGAGGACAACCCGCTTCACCACCTGACGCCCGAGCAGATCGAGTCGATCGGCCGCGAGTTCGACGCGCTCCACGACGAGGTCTTCGCCGAGCTGGGCGACCGGGATGCGCGCTACATCCACGGGATCATCGGGCTCCAGCGGCGCCTTGCGCTGATCGGGCGGGCACTGCTGATCGGCTCCCGCTTCCGGCCGCTGTGGATCGGCGGTACGGCCACGCTCTCGCTGGCCAAGATCCTCGAGAACATGGAGATCGGCCACAACGTGATGCACGGCCAGTGGGACTGGATGAACGACCCGGTCATCAACTCGACGTCGTGGGAGTGGGACTCGGCCTCGACGAAGGAGGCCTGGAAGCACTCCCACAACTACGTCCACCACACCTACACGAACATCCGCGGCAAGGACCGCGACCTGGGCTACGACATCATGCGGATCGACACCCATCAGAACTGGCATCCGCTTTACGTGATGCAGCCCGTCTACAACCTGGCGTTGATGGCGCTCTTCGAGTGGGGGGTCGCGCTCCACGACCTCGACTTCGAGGCCATCCGCTCGGGCGAGAAGCCGATGTCGCAGGTCAAGGAGGAGCTCAAGGGCATGGCGGGCAAGGCGCGCGCGCAGATAACGAAGGACTACGTCGCCTGGCCGCTGCTGAGCGCGCTCGTCATGACGGGCATCGATCTCGCGCTGGCGGCGACGGGCCGCGAGCTGAACCCGGTCCGTGGGCGACCCGCGTCGAGGCGCGGCCGGCTGCGGGCAAAGGCGGCGGACACCTGGAGCAGCGCGCGCCGGCGGACGCGGCGCGAGCACAGCGCGGTGCGCGTGCTGCGCCAGCTCGTCGAGCGGCGCTCCTTCCGCGAGCCCTTCCGCAACACGCTCACGGCCGACGCCACGGCCAACGTCGTACGCAACGTGTGGTCGAACGCGATCATCTTCTGCGGCCACTTCCCCGACCAGACCTACACTTTCAGTCAAGGCGAGGTCGAGGACGAGACGCGCGGCGCCCGCTACGTGCGGCAGCTGATCGGAGTGGCCAACATCGAGGGCGGACCGCTCTTCCACGTGATCAGCGGCAACCTCGGCTACCAGGTGGAGCACCACCTCTACCCGGACATGCCGAGCACGCGCTACGGCGAGATCGCCCCGCGCGTGCGGGATATCTGCGAACGCTACGGGCTGCCCTACAACACGGGCCCGTTCCTCAAGCAGTGGGGAATGGTCCAGCGGACGATCCTCCGCCTGGCGCTCCCGGGCGGAAAGCCGAAGCCGAGGCCGGGGCCCTACCAAGGCGAGGGCGTCGACGACCAAGGCTTGGCGGTGTGCAACGGCCACTCGCCGGCCGGCGCGGCGGACGCGCAGCCGAGCACCGACTGATCGGGCGGTGCCGCGGCGGTGCGCGCCGCTGCCGCCGGCGCCTGCGCCCACGGCTCTGTTCCCCGCCCCGCGGTTTCGCGGCTCCCGTTCCCGCCTTACTCTTGCCTACGCTGTCTGCGTGCGCACCGTTTACATAGGCACGTCCAGCTTCGCGGTCACCGTGCTCGAGCACCTGGCTCGGTCTGCGCACTCGCCGGCGCTGGTCGTGACCCGGCCCGATGCGCCCCGCGGCCGCGGCCGCAAGCTGAGCCCGCCGCCGGTCGCGGCGGCTGCACGGGAGCTCGGGCTCGAGGTTGAGCAGCCGCATAGCGTCAACTCGGCGGACGCCCGCGCGCGGATCGCCGCTGCACGCCCCGGCGCGGTGTGCGTCTGCGCGTTCGGCGCACTGCTCCGGGAGCCGCTGCTATCGGCGCATTCGATGCTGAACGTGCACCCATCGCTGCTCCCACGCTGGCGCGGCGCCGCCCCGATCGAGCGGGCGATGGAGGCCGGCGACGCGCGCACGGGGGTGTCGATCATGCGACCGACGGCGGAGCTCGACGCGGGGCCGGTGTGCGCACAGGCTGTGGAGCCGATCGATCCCGGTGACGACTTTGGCGCGCTCTCTGCCCGACTCGCAGGGCTAGGGGGTGAGCTGCTCGTCGAAGCGCTCGATCGCAGGCCGCCGTTCGTCGAGCAGACGCCGGAGGGGGCCACCTTCGCGGCGAAGATCAGCAACGAGGAGCGCCTTCTCCACGGCGACCTTGACGCCGCGGCGCTCGAGCGGCGCGTGCGCGCGCTCACACCGCACGTGGGCGCTCGCGTCGCGCTGCCCGGCGGCGAGCTGTTGGGCGTGCAGCGCGCGCGGGTGGCGCCGGCGGGCCATCAAGTCCCTCCGCCGGGCAAGCTGGCGGCTAGCGACGGCCACCTGCTGCTCGGGGCGCAGGACGGCGCGCTCGAGCTGCTCCAGGTGAAGCCCGCCGGTGGACACGTCATGGACGCGAGCGCGTACCTCCGAGGGCGGGGCGCGGCGCTCGCCGAGGCTGCCTGATGAGCGGTGGAAGGGCTCCCAAGCGCACACCGGTCGAGCTCGGCGCGCGCTGTCCCGCGTGCGCAGAGCCCTGGCTGCGCGCGAGTGCGAACCTGCCGGGCCGCTACCGCTGCGTCTGGTGCCTGCGGCGCTTCGAGCTGCGCTCGGACTGCCCGCAGTGCGGGTCACACTCGACGATCGCGCGGATGTCCGACACCGCCAACCTCGAGTGCCCGAACTGCTTGAGCAGCATGCTGCGGGAGCTCTAGCGCACCCGGCTCTCAGCGACTGCGCGGGCGGAGCGCCCGGGCTCAGATGGGGTGTGCCGATGGCTGGCCGCGCAGTATGCGGTGCAGCGGCGCGACTTGGATTGATTGCTCGTGTTCTTTACGGTCAGATAGGCGGCGCACGAGAACGCTCAGCCGCCCCGAGCCGCGCCAAGCGGCCAAAGCCGTACCACCTCGTCCATAGAGAACAGGAGGAGCCTTGCGCTCACGCCGAAACATCGTCATTCTTACCTGCCTGCTTGCACTCGCCTTGACCGGCCTCGCCGCGCCGTCTGCCGGCGCCCAGGCGCTCGGCATCGGCGACCAGAAGCCGGAGGTCTTCCAGAATCCGCTGTTCAAGTCGCTGGGCGTAAAGCGCACGCGCCTGTTCATGCCCTATGACGCGATCTTCTCCGAGCCTGCGCGCCTCGACGCCTGGATCCAGGCGGCGCGCAATGCGGGCCTCGAGCCGCTGATCGCGTTCGAGAAGCCGCGCTCCATGCAGTGCCCCGGCTCACGCTGCCGGGCACCGAGCGTGCGCGCTTACACGCGGGCGTTCCGCGCCTTCCGGGCGAAGTACCCGGGGATCAGGACGATCTCGCCCTGGAACGAGGCCAACAGCGGCACCCAGCCGACGGGCAAGAACCCCCGGGCGGCCGCGCGCTACTACAACGTCGCACGGCGCTACTGCCGCAACTGCAAGATCGTGACGGCGGACGTACTCGACATCACGAACATGCGTCGCTGGGTGACTCGGTTCAAGCGCTACGCCAGGGGCAATCCCCGTCTCTACATCTGGGGCCTGCACAACTACGGCGACACGAACCGCTTCCGTACCCGCGGTGCCCGTACGCTGCTGCGGATCACCGAGCGCAAGAGCAAGATCTGGCTGACGGAGACCGGGGGCATCACCTACTTCGCGACCGCCGACGGCCGCGTGGCGCTGCCGCGGAGCGAAGCGCGGGCCGCACGTGCGATGACCTACCTGCTCGACCGGCTGCGCCGGCTCGGCGGCCGGCGGGTGCAGCGGATCTACCTCTACAACTTCATCCCGGCGGTCAACGACCGCTTCGATGTCGGGTTGCTGAATGCCGACGGCACGCCGCGCGAGGTCTACAACGTCGTCGCGCGGCACAGGTCTCTGATCCGGTAGCGGCCGGCAGGGCCGAGCCGTGCCTGACCCTGACCGCGGGCTGCGAGGGCCCGCGGTCAGGACGCGCTTCGGAGGCGCTCGCCGCTGTCGTCGGAGTTGTGGCGGCGGGTCAGGCCCCGCGATCAGGAACCATGGCCGCTGCGGTAGAGCCGGTAGAGCAGTCCGCCGAGGAGGCCCGCGGCCGCGAGGAAGGCGAGCTCGACCTGCAGCACCCGGTCCTCGACCACGGGCACGAGCAGCAGCACGACGAACGTCGCGGC
>JBBSLY010000098.1:0-6172 GCA_038233455.1 Solirubrobacterales bacterium
CGAGGGGCGCTCCGAGGAGGTCGTGCGCGACATCTCCAACGCCAAGCAGGAGATCATCAACTTCCGCAAGATCATCCGCCCCGAGCGCCCGGTGCTGCACGACCTCGAGCGCACCAAGCAGCGCTACATGGCCGAGGACATCGACATCTACTTCGACGACATCGTCGACGCCTCTGAGCGCATCTGGGACATGCTCGAGAACTACAAGGAGGTGGTGGAAGCGCTCGAGGACACCAACGAGTCGGTGCTCGCCCACCGGGTCAACGACGTGTTGCGGGTGCTGACCGCCTTCAGCGTCGTGATCCTGCCGCTGACCCTGATCGCCAGCATCTGGGGGATGAACGTCGGGATCCCCGGCGAGGGATCGAGCGCGGGCTTTTGGATCATCGTCGCGGCGATGATGGTGCTCCTGGCGGGGATGCTTGGCTTCTTTCGCCGCCGCGGCTGGCTCTGAGCGGCGGCCCGCCCGCTGGGGGCTGCGCCGAGGCTAGGTGGTCGCCGCGCGGTCGCGCACGCGCCGGGCCGCCACGGCCAACGCGCCCGCGAACATCAGCCAGAGCACGATGCCGAGACCCGCGTAGATCCACGCCGCCGCGGCCTGCTCCCAGGGGCGCAGGTACACCAGCACCGCCGCCGGGAGCATGAGCAGCTGCAGCACGCCCACCTGCTTGAGGTATCCGGCGGCGAGCATGAAGGGCATCCCCCAGATCACGTACTGCAGGAAGAAGTTGACGCCGAAGACCCACAGCGACAGGTAGACCAGGGCCGCTCCCACCAACGGCTCGGGCCGGTAGCGCATCAGCAGGTAGGTCGCCAGGGCGAGCCCCGCTGCGGTCACGAGCCCGCCGTAGTCGAGCAGGGCGAAGGTCAGCCCGGAGCCCTCGACCGCCGCCTCGTTTATCCAGGCGCGCGCCAGGTCGGGCTGGGCCACCAGGCTCAGCCCACCCACCCCGGGCACCCCGCGGTAGCTCACCGCCTCCCACACCCCGCTCGGGTCGGCGATGGCAAACGGCAGAAGGCTCGCCACCGGCAGCAGCGCCGCCGCGGTAACCAGCGTCGCCCCTTCGCGTGCCGAGCGCACCCAGGGCAGCAGCGCCAGCACCGCCACCAGCGGCACGGTCTTGACCAGCGCGCCCGCCCCGATCAGGAGCCCCACCGCCAGCGCCCGGCGCGGGTGATCGCCCAGGCGCATCCACAGCAGGATCGCCGCCAGCGCGGGCAGGATCGCGATCGAGTCGATCTGTCCGTGGAAGCCCGACACCACGAAGAACATCGGACCGAGGGCCACCAGCGCCGCCGCAGCCAGGCGTGCGCGCTCGCTCGCTCCCCGCCAGCCGAGCGCCATCTGTACGAGCCAGGCGATCGCCAGGTCGGCGAGGATCGGGGGCACCTGCACCAGGTCGACAAAGCGCAGGCCGGTCAGGCCCTCCACCTTGCCCGCCAGAAGGATCCAGGCGAAGTAGCCGGGCGGGTAGGGCCAGCGGCCCACGTCGCTGTAGACGTGCAGGGGGTCTTGGCGCAGAGCGACCGAGACCAGCCCGTAGGAGTCGATGTCGAAGCGCACGCCGTAGGTGGCGAAGGCCACGGCCAGGCGCGCGATCAGCCCCAGAGCGAGGATCGCCCACAGCAGCCGGCGCGTGCGTGCGCTCATCGCCGCGGTGCGGAGGCCCCGTGCCCGGCCACCGCGGAGGCTGCACGCACGCCCAGCTCCACCGCGTAGTTGGTGCCCCGGTCCTCCGGATATACCTGGGTGGTGTTCGCCAGCACCAGGCCGGGCGCGCCGGTGTCGAGCGGGGGCAGCAGGTCGCGGTAGTCCACCGTCACGATCGGCTGGGCGTCGGGCTCGCGAAACAGCCAGCGCGCGCGCACCCAGGCCGGGTCGAAGTGAGCATTGACCTTTCGCAGCCCCGGCGTGTAGCGCGCCAGCAGCTCGTCCGGGGAGAGCTCGAGCAGCGGGTCCCCGGGCGGCACGTAGTTGGCCACATACAGAAACCGCCGCCCCGCGTAGCGCTCGGGCTCGATCAGGTTGGTCTGCTCGATCAGACCGACGAAGGGCAGGTCCGCGTCCGCCACGTTGGTCCAGTAGAACGGCGAGAAGCGGCGGTCGATCTCGAGCACCAGGCACAGCGCGGCGTGGTACTCGATCGTGCGCAGGCGGTCGAGGTAGCCCAGCGACAGTTCGCCCGCAAGCTCAGGATCGAGCAGCGCCTCGAACACCCGGTTGGGCACGGTTGCGATCACCGCGTCATAGGACGTGGCCTCCCCGTCGGCCTCGAAGAGGCGGGGGTCGTGCCCGGCGCGAAACGACCCGGCCCTGGCGGGCGTCACCTCCAGCCCTCCCGCGCCGCGCGCGATCCGTGCCGCCGGGCGGTCGATCATCACCCGCCCGCCGCGCGCCTCGATCCGCTCGCGCAGGCGCTGGAACAGTCCCTCGAAGCCCCCGCGCGGATAGCCGAGCACCTCCCCCCTGGCCTCCTTGCCCTTGATCTGGCGGCGCAGGGTGAGCTTGCTCCACAGCCAGCCCATCGAGATGTCCTGCGCACGCTCGCCGAACTTGCCCCGCAGCAGCGGCCCCCAGACCGCCTCCCAGGCCTCGGCACCCATCGTTCGCACGATCCACCCGTGCGCGGTGAGCGCCTCGAAGGGCTCGACGGACCGGTGGCGGCGCTGCAGATAGAGCACCGCCAGCCCCATCCGCAGGCGCGATCGAATCGACAGCGGCGAGAAGCGCAGGAGATCCAGGGGGGTGGTGAAGGCGTGGCTCGCTCCGCGCGCGAAGAAGGCCACGCTCGACGGCCGCCACTCGATGCCGTCGGGCATGTCGAGCTCGCGGTACAGCGCCGCGATGTGGCGATCGCTGGTGAACAGGTGGTGGTAGTAGCGCTCCAGCAATACGCCGTCTCCGACGTCGAACGTCGCTGCCTGTCCGCCCAGGCCGGGCCATCGCTCGTACACGTCGACCTGCCAGCCGTGCTTTCCGAGCTCGTGGGCGGCGGTCAGCCCGGCCACCCCGGCCCCGATCACCGCCGCGCGGGCGGTCACGCTCGCCGCTCGCGGCGTCGTGCCACCACTGCCATCCGGTCGCGGAAGTCCGGCCACACCAGGCGCTCGGCCACACCGAGGCGCCCGGCGACCGCGACGGCCGCGGCCGAGGAAGGTGGCGAGTAGCCCTCCAGGCGCTGCAGGTAGTAGCGCACCGAGAAGGCCTTGGGGGCGGTGGTCATCAGCTCCACCGAGAAGCCGTGGCGCGCCAGCAGCGCGGCCAGGCTCGGACGGGTGAAGTAGTGCACGTGCGTCGGCAGCACCGACCACCACCGCGCCCCGAGCGCGCGGGCCACCGCGCTGCCGGCGTCGGGCAGCGCCAGATGCACCACCCCGCCCGGCGCCAGCGCCGCGTGGATGCGATCCAGCGCCTCCCCCGGCTCGGGCAGGTGCTCGATCACGTCGCCGAGCACCACGGCCTGCAGCTTTGCGTGGGGCAGCGGGACGGCCTCGATCGTGGCGCAGAGCACCTCAACGCCCGTCACCTCACGCGCGTATTGCGCGGCAAAGCGCGAGGGCTCCACCCCCCAACCCTCCCAGCCCCGCGCCCGCGCCTCGGAGAGCAGGTACCCCACCCAGCAGCCCAGGTCGCACAGGCGCCCGCGGCCGACGTGGCGCTCGATCTGGGCCAGCGTCCTGGCCGCAGTGGCGCGCTGTCCGCGCTCCTCGGCCACGTACGCCGCCTCGGACACCTCGGCGTAGGCCTCGCCGAGTGCGGCCGAGGCCGGAAAGCTCGCCACCTGCATGTGCCCGCAGCCGGCACAGCGCACGATGTCGTCGGGGGCAGAGCCGTAGCTGGTCGTGGTGGCCACGAGGTGCCCCCGGCCGGCGGACTTGACCGTGAGATGGCCGGCGAGGCGGGCGGCCCCGCACACCCGGCAGGTCTCGGTCACAGCTCGCGGCCGTCGAGGGAGACCAGCTTCCGGCGCATCCGCACAACCTCCCGAAAGGCCGTCAGGATCACGCGGGGATCGGCCCCGCGAGCGACCCCGGCCCGGCGCGGGCGGTGGGTCACCCCGATCTCCACGACGCTCGCGCCGCGGCGGCCGAGCTTCACCATCAGCTCGGTGTTCACCATCGCGCCCACCGACTCGATGTCCACCTCGCTCAGCAGCTCTCGCCGGAACAGCTTGAAGGCGCAGTCGATGTCGCGCACGGGAACGTAGAAGAGCATTCGCACCAGCACGTTCCACCCGTAGGCCATCGTCCGACGTAGGGCGGTGTCCTGGCGGTTGAGGCGGTACCCGGCCACCACGTCCACGGTGCCCGCGTAGGGCAGGAAGCGCTCCAGCTCGTCCATGTCGAACTGCAGGTCGGCGTCGGTGAAGAACACGTGGTCGAGCCGACTGGCCAGGAACCCGGTCCGCAGCGCCTCGCCGTAGCCGCGGTTGCGCCGGTGGCCCACCAGCCGCACGCGCGCGTCCGCGGCCGAGATGGCGCGCACCCGCGCGGGCGTGTCGTCGGTGGACCCGTCGTCGACCACGATCACCTCGTGCTCGGCGAACAGCCGCTGGGCGGTGGCCGTCGCCTCGGCCACCGCCTGGTCGACGTTCTGCGCCTCGTTGTAGGCGGGCAGCACGATCGAGACGCGAAGGCCCGCCTGCTGGTCTCCGGTCGCCATGCGGCGGCGATGATAGAACCCGGGTCGTGAACATCGACCCCTCCATCTTCAAGGCCTACGACGTCCGTGGCCTCTACGGCGACCAGATTGACGAGGACACCGCCTACCGCCTCGGGCGCGGCTTCGCACGCGTGCTCGCCGACATGTACTCGATTGAGCCCTCGGAGCTGCGCCTCGCCCTTGGTCGCGACATGCGCCTCCAGGCCGAGGCGCTGTCCGAGCGCTACGCGGCCGGGATGTGCGATGCGGGCGCAGACGTGCTCGACATCGGGATGGTGGGCACCGAGATGCTCTACTGGACCGTCGGCTCGCGGGAGCTCGACGGCGGTCTGATGTGCACCGCCTCGCACAACCCCAAGGCCTACACGGGCGCGAAGCTGGTGGGCCGCGGGGCGCTGCCGCTCTCGGGCGACGCCGGGATCGGCGAGCTGAAAGAGATCGTAACCGCCGGCGCACCGGGCCCTGCCGCGGACCCGGCCGGCGAATCTGAGGCCGAAGACATCGGTGAGCCGTTCCGCTCCGCCGCGCTCGGGTTCATCGACTCCTCCACGGTCGCGCCGATGAAGGTGGTGCTCGACGGTGGCAACGGAATGGCCGGTCAGATGTGCGGACCGATCCTCGACGGCCTGCCGATCGAGCAGGTGCAGCTCTACTGGCGCCCCGACGGCGAGTTCCCCGACCACGAGCCCAACCCGCTGCTGGAGGAGAACCGCCGCTTCATCGTCGAGCGCGTGCGCTCCGAGGGCGCCGACCTGGGCATCGCCTGGGACGGTGATGCCGACCGCTGCTTCTTCATCGACGACACGGGGAGGTTCGTGGACGGCGACTTCCTCACCGCGCTGCTCGCTCGCTCCGTTCTCGCCAACGAGCCGGGCGCGGCGGTCCTCTACGACGTGCGCGCATCCCGCGCCGTGCGCGACCTGGTCGAGGAAGCAGGCGGCACGGCGCACGTGAACCGCGTCGGCCACGCCTTCTTCAAGGCGCGGATGCGCGAGCAGGGCGCGGCCTTCGGGGGCGAGGTCTCGGGCCACTACTACTTCCGCGACTTCTACTGCGCGGATTCCGGCACGCTGCCGGCGCTGCTGCTCTTGGAGCTGCTCTCGGTCGAAGGCAAGCGGATGAGCGAGCTGCTCGCGCCGCTGCTGGAGCGCTACTTCATCTCGGGGGAGATCAACTCCGAGGTGGCGGGCTCCGACGCCAAGATGGCCGAGATCGCCTCGCGCTACGCCGACGGCGAGATCTCAGAGCTCGACGGCGTGTCGGTCGACTACGACGACTGGCACTTCAACGTGCGCGCGTCGAACACCGAGCCGCTGCTGCGGCTCAACCTCGAGTCACTGCGCTCGGCCGAGCACATGGCGCAGAAGCGGGACGAAGTTCTGGCGCTGATCCGCGGGTAGGAGCTCCGCGAGCCCTGCCGGGACCCTAGTGCTACGATAGCCCTATGGCTCGGACCCAGACGATGGTTCAGCTGAGCGACGACCTACTCGAGACACTCGACAGCGCCGC
>JBBSLY010000099.1:0-6136 GCA_038233455.1 Solirubrobacterales bacterium
CGACATCGCGGGCGGGGTCGGTGACCGGGCGCCCACCCACCCGCACGCGGCCGTCGGCGATCAGCCGCTCGGCCGCGCGCCGCGAGGCGACCCCCGCGTGGGCCAGGAACTTGGCGAGGCGCATCGAGCGGCCGGGCTCAGTCGGCCGACACGCCGCGCATCGACCCGTTGCGGAAGGCGTCGACGAACCGGCGGTGGTCGTCGCGGACCAGATGGGCGTAGGCGGCGCCGAACTCCGCCAGCTCGGAGGCAAGCTCCGACTCCCTGCCGTCGACCGCGTTCATGATCGCCTCCTCGGTCTGAAAGCTCACGAGCGACTGTTCGCTGCCGGCATCCGAGACGCAGTGGATCTTGGCCGTGGCCTGGCCGAGCGAGCGCACCAGCGGAAGGATCTCGCTGGGCTCGGTCACGTCGTCCCAGTCGAGGTCGGCCTCATACGGCGACAGCTCCGAGACCACGAAGCCCTCGCCGTCGAGCTCGCACCAGCCCAGCCAGGGGTCGGCGTGGGCCTGCAGCGCGCGCTGGGACACGGCGGTGCGGTGGCCCTGGTGTTCGAAGTAGTCGGCGATCTTCTTGTCGGAGATCACGTGGCTGATGGCGGGCACGTTGGCCTGCTTCATCGACAGGATCACGTCGTTCTCGAGCGCCTCGGTCTGGCCCTCAACCAGCAGGTTGTAGGCGGGCAGGCCCGCGCTGCCGATGCCGAACCCGCTGCGCCCGACCACGTCCTTGACCTTGTAGGCGAGCTCGTTGTGACGCTTGGAGTCGGGGATCGTCCCCAGGTAGCTCTGATAGGCCGCGTACACGGCGCCCTGCTCGTCGGCTTCGAGCTTTCTCACCCCGCTGCCGCCGCGGAATCGACGGTCGTGGCCCTCGACGGTCGTCTGCTCCTGGAGCATGTCGATCCGCGTGGCCAGGCGGGCGTCGAGCAGCACTTCGTGAACGGGGCCCTCGGTGTTGTCGAGCACGAGCCGGAACTCGTCGTCGGGATCGCCCTCTGTGAAGTCGCGCACCTGCTCGAGGTAACTCTCCGCGAAGGCACGCACGACCTCGCCCACCGTCTCGTCGGATAGAGCCTTGGAAAAGCCGAGCAGCCCCGCGCTGGCGGCGAACCGCCGCAGATCCCAGGTGAAGTGGCCCAGGTAGGCCTCGTCGAAGTCGTTGACGTCGAACAGCAGCACGCCGTCGGAGCTCATGTAGGTGCCGAAGTTCTCCGCGTGCAGGTCGCCCTGGATCCACACCCGTGAGGTCTTCTTGTCGGCGAAGTCGTCACCGAGCGAGTCCATGTCGGCGTAGAAGAGGTGCGCGCTGCCGCGGTAGAAGGCGAACGGGTCGGCGGCCATCTTGCGAAACTTGCGCCGGAAGGCGGCTTCGTCTGACTCGATCAGCTCGGCGAAGGGCTCCGTGAGCACCTCGGCGATCTGCGCCTGGCGCTTCTCGTCGCTGCTCGCGAGCTTGGCGATCGCGGTCATGCGTCGCAACTCTAGGCGCCACAGAGGTCTTTCGGATGATGACCAGTATGCTGTCCGTATGACCAAGCAAGTGACCGCTACCGAGGCAAAGGCGAAGATACTGAGGCTGCTCGACGAGGCCGCCGCGGGCGAGGAGATCGAGATCACCAGGCATGGCCGCACGGTCGCGCGGCTGGTGGCCGCAGCCGGGGCACGGTCCGTGCGGGGGTCTTGCGAAGGGGTGGCCATGACCTCCGCGGACGGGGACGCGCTGTTCTCAACGGGCGAGAAGTGGGACGTCGCTGACACATGAGCGCGGTGTTGCTGGACACTCACGCCCTCCACTGGTGGTCGGCGGAGCCCGGGCGGGTGAGCAGCCGGGCGACCGAGGTCCTCGAAGGTGCCGACGAGCTCGCGGTGGCGGGGATCTCCTGGTTCGAGCTGGCCTGGCTGGCGCGCCACGGCCGGATCGCCGTGGCCGTACCGATCCGAACCTGGCTCGGCGAGCTCGCCGCCCAGGTGAAGACCATCGGCGTGACGCCCGCGATCGCCGACACTGCCGTCGGCCTCCCCCCATCCTTCCGGGGTGACCCCGCCGATCGCCTGATCTTCGCGACGGCGGTCGAGGATGGCCTGCGGCTCGTCACGAAGGATCGGGCGATCCGCGATCACCCCCACCCGCGGGCGGTGGCGATCTGGTAGAGCGGCTCGGCGCGCTGCTGCCAGACTCAGCACGGTGGACCGCCGGCTGCTCGAGCGCACCCTCGCCGACCTCGGCCAGCCCGCCTTCCGTGGCGGCCAGGTGTGGGAGTGGGCCGCGCGGGGCGCTGGATCCTACGGCGAGATGACCAACCTGCCGGTAGGTCTGCGCGACGAGCTGGAGCGCCGCGTGCCGCTCTCGTCGCTCACGCTCGAGCGCGAGGCGCTGGCCTCCGACGGCACCGAGAAGGCTTTGTTTGCGACCGCCGACGGACGCCCCCTCGAGACCGTGCTGATGCGCTACAGAGGAAACGACGCGAAGGATTCGACATCCGGGCCAAATCCTTCAGGGGGCCGGCGCTCATTGTGCCTCTCGAGCCAGTCGGGCTGCCCGCTGACCTGCACGTTCTGCGCCACGGGCTCGATGAAGTTCGGCCGCAACCTCACCGCCTCGGAGATCCTCGACCAGGCGCTGCACTTCCGTAGAAAGGAGGAGGTCGATCATGCCGTCTTCATGGGCATGGGTGAGCCGATGCTCAACATCGACGCCGTGCTCGCCGCCTGCGAGCGCCTGCCCGATGTCGGCATCCACCCGTCCTCTACCACGATCTCGACGGTCGGCTGGATTCCGGGTATCGAGCGCCTGATCGCCCACGAGGGCCCGACCATCCGCCTCGCGCTCTCGCTGCACGCCCCCGAAGAAGCGCTGCGCTCGGAGCTGATGCCCGTCAACGAGCGCTTCCCCCTTGCCGACGTGCTCGACGCCTGCCGGCGCTGGCACGAGGCGCGCAGGCGCAAGGTCTACATCGAGTATCTGATGCTCGCGGGGGTCAACGACCGCGTCGAGCAGGCGGCCGCGCTGGCCCGCCTGCTCGTACCGCGGACGGCGTTCAAGGTCAACCTGATCCCCTACAACCCGACGGCGTCCGAGTTCCAGGGCTCGGGCCGCGAGGCGATCGCCGCCTTCCGCGACGCGCTGTCAGAGCGCGGCGTGCCGACGACCGTCAGGCTGACGCGGGGGCGCGATATCGACGCCGCCTGCGGACAGCTCGCAGCACGCGGGTGACCCGCGGCCGGCCGGCCTCGCGGCACGCCTCCAGCTGGTCGCGGCGCAGCTCGAGCAGCGCGAGCGGCTCGAGGGTGTGCACGAACGGATCGGCGAACGGACGCGAGCCGTCGAGCGGCAGGGCCGCGACCGGGCGGCCGTCGAGCTCCGCGATCAGCGCCTCGGCGCCGGTGTAGAGCGTGGCGTCCATCTGCGCCAGGCGACCGAGGGCGAGCGCGTCTGTGTCGCGGGAGCGGCGGATCGTCAGGGAAGGGGTCCGTTGCTGTGCGTTGGTCATCGTGCTACCTCCGGGGTACGTGGAGCGGGCAGTGGAGCCGACCGCCTTGGTTGCCAGGGCAGGCGGCCCTCGGCCGCCAGCCAAGACCCGCCGATGATCGCCACGAGGCCCGCGAAGGTCGCGGCGGTGAAGGGCTCGTCGAGCAGGGCCACCCCGTAGATGACGGAGAACCCGGGCGCGACGTAGGCCACCAGCGACGAGCGGGTGGGACCCACCTCGGCGATCAGGGTGTAGAAGAGCAGGAAGGCGACTCCGGTGCCGCCGACGCCCAGCACCAGCAGCGAGGCGAGGGCGTCGATGCCGGGCACCTCGGAGGGAAAGGTGGCCGCGGCGAGCGGAGCGGTGAGCAGCGCGCTGGCGCCCATCGTTGCGGCAACGATCCCGACGGGCTGAGCGTCGTGCAGCTTTCGGCGCAGGTAGAAGGCGCCCAGCGCGTAGCCGAGGCTCGCGAGCACCACCATCAGGCCGCCGACCAGAGCGGCCGAGCCGCCGCCGGCATCGATGCCCAGGAGCAGGGTCACGCCCGCAATGCCGAGCACGACCCCGAAGACAGCGGTGCCCTGTGCACGCGCCTCGCGCTCGAAGCGGATCGCGAGCAGAAAGGTGAAGATCGGCGCCGTGGCGACGAGGATTCCGGTGAGCGAGGAGGCCAGGTCGCGCTCGCCGAAGGAGATCAGCAGGAAGGGCACGGCGACCTGGAGCAGGGCAAGGACGACTACCGTGCCGACGCGCCCGCGCAGCGAGCCGAGCGCGCCGCGGCGCACGGCGAACGGCAGCAGGACCAGCGAGGCCAGCGCGGTGCGAGCGAACACGATCGCCGCGGGCGACACGCCGTCCTCGAGCGCCACCTTGATGAACAGGTAGGAGGCCCCCCACAGGGCGGCGAGCGAGACGAACTGGATCCAGGAGCGGCGAGTCATGGCGTGGTCCCAGCATGCCAAGGCATCGGCATCAGTTCAAATGACAGTTTGCTGCCCCTTTGATAAGTTGAGCTAATGCTCGACGTTCGCCGCATGAGGGTCCTCCGCGAGGTCGCTGCCAAGGGTTCGTTCTCCGGCGCGGCCGAGTCGCTGTCCTTCACCCAGTCCGCGATCTCACAACAGGTTGCGGCGCTGGAACGTGAGACCGGCGCGACCCTGCTCGAGCGGGGCCCTCGCGGGGTGCGCCTCACCGACGCGGGGACTGCCCTGGTCGCCCACGCCGGCGCGATCCTCTCCCGCCTCGACGACGCCGAGGAGGAGCTGGCGGCGCTCGCCGGGCTGCGCGGCGGGCGCCTGCGGTTGGCGTCGTTCCAGAGCGCGGGCGCGACGCTGGTGCCCCAGGCGGTGGCCGCGTTCCGTCGCCGCCACCCCGACGTGGAGCTGAGCATGGTCGAGGCCGAGCCCTACGACGCCCAGGAGCGGCTGCGCGCGGGCGAGATCGACCTTGCGCTCGTCTACGACTTCGAGCCGCTGCCCGGCACGCTGGGCGCGGATCTGGAGCTGACCCGCCTGATCGAGGACCGCTACGACGCCGTGCTGGCGTCCGGCCACCCGCTCGCGCGACGCAAGCGGATCAAGATGGCGGATCTGAGCGACGACCCGTGGATAGCCAGCACACCGAGCTGCGGCTGCCGGGCCATCACCGACCGCGCCTGCGGGGACGCCGGCTTCGAGGTCCGCGTGGCCTTCGAGGCCGACGAGACCATGTCGGCGATGGCTCTGGTGGCTGCGAACGTCGGGGTCACGATGCTCCCCCGACTCGCGCTGCACCCGATCCACCCCGGCGTCGTGGCACGGTCGCTCGGCCAGGACGCCCCGGTGCGCCGGATCTGGGCCGCACGGTTGGCTGACGGCTACCGCTCGCCCGCAAGCGAGGCGATGGTCCAGATCCTGCTCGACGTCGCGGAGGAGTTCCGCGAGGGCGAGCCGCTGGCGGCAGTGTCCTAGCCGGCTCGCGCCCGTTGCGCGGGGCGTAGGCTGAGGGGATGCGCCGATTCGCGTGCGCCATACTCGCCGGCCTCCCCCTCGTGGCGGGCGCCGTGTTGCTGGGCCCTGCAGTCGGCAGCCAGGCCCAGCCGCCGGCCGTCGATCTGGAGGCAGACCCGCCGCCGCTGGTGGCGCCCCAGCTGCTCAGCGTGCTCGACGTGGCCCGCACGCCCCCGATGCCCCCGGGGGGCCATCCGCTCGGTCGCGCGAGTCCCCGGGGCGGGAATGCGCCCGGACCCGGACTGCCGCTGACACCCCCTCCCCCCCGAGATCGGCGAGGACCGTGCTTCCGCGAGGGGCTCGGCGGGCCGTGCGTGCCGGTCTGCACCCGGTTCGTGGCCTCCCTGCGCTGCGACCGCTTCCCATCGGCAGAGGACGGCTGCCTGCGCTTCGTAGGGCGCGAGCGGGGGAAATGCCTCCGCGGTGTGCAGCCCGGTCGGCGTGCCGTGCTGCGGGTCACGCCCTGACGCCGGGCGGTAGGCGGAGCGCCGCGCCGCTCCGCGCCGCGCCGCCGCTACGCCTCGGTGCGCGCCTCGCCCGCCTTGAGCAGGCGCTCGCGCAGCTCGCGCTCGTCCTCCGGCGAGGGGTCGAACTGCGACACGTCGGGCAGCGCGTCGAGTGCTTGCAGCCCGAACAGCTTCTGGAACAACTCCGAGGTGCGGTAGAGCACCGCCCC
>JBBSLY010000100.1:0-6114 GCA_038233455.1 Solirubrobacterales bacterium
CCCTACGACCCCTCGGTGCGAGTGCCGCTGCTGATCTCGGGGCCCGGAATCCCCCGCGGGCGAACCTCCCGCGAGATGGTGGGCAACATGGACCTCGCGCCGACGATCGTCGACATCGCGAACGGCCGCTCGGGCAAGCCGATGGACGGGCGCTCCCTGCTGCCCTACGCAGAGGACCCGACGCTGCGCACCGAGCGCCCGATCCTGCTCGAGACGGGCGGTCTGAAGCCCGGCCGGGTCGAGCCCGACAGGGGCCCGGTGGCGCCGCTGCGCAACATCCTCACCTACAACGCCATCCGCACGGAGGACTACCTGTACGTCGCCTACCGCGGCGGCAGCCGCGAGCTGTACGACATGCGCCGCGACCCCTTCCAGATCAACTCGCTGCACGACGCGCCGCGCTACCGCGACGCGCGAGGCGCGCTGCGCAGGGAGCTGCGGCGCCTGATCAACTGCCGCGGGCCCGCCTGTCGCGCCGACTCACGCCCGATTCCTCGCCGTGGCCCCACGGCGAACGGAGACCTGGGCGAGAGCGGCCAGGATCCGGCCCCGGCGCCCGCCCGGCGCTGAGCGAGCGGCGCCCGGCCCACCGGCCCACCAACCCACCGGCCCGGGTCAGGCCTCCGCGTCGTCTCGGCGCGCGGCGACCTTCTCCTCGAGCTGGGCCATCACGTCGGGGTCGCGCAGCGTGGTCACGTCGCCCAGCTCGCGGCCCTCGGCGATGTCGCGCAACAGCCGGCGCATGATCTTGCCCGAGCGCGTCTTCGGCAGATCGCCGGCCCAGACGCTCCGCGTGGGGCGTGCGAGCTTGCCGATCCGCTTGGCCACGTGCTCGCGCAGCTCGCCCACCATCTCGTCGTCACCGCCGCGATCGCCCTCGAGGGTCACGAACGCACAGATCGCCTGCCCCGTGTCCTCGTCCGTCTGGCCGATCACGGCCGACTCGGCCACCTTGGGGTGCGAGACGATCGCGGACTCGACCTCGGCGGTCGACATCCGGTGCCCGGAGACGTTGATCACGTCGTCCACGCGGCCGATCACCCAGAAGTAGCCGTCGTCGTCCTGGCGGGCCGCATCGCCCACGAAGTAGGTGGTGGGGCCGAACTTCGAGAAGTAGGTCTCCTTGAAGCGCTCGTCGTCGCGATAGAGGGTGCGCAGCATTCCGGGCCAGGGCTTTCGGAGCACCAGCAGGCCCTGGTCGGCGCCGGTCTCCCCTCCCTCCTCGTCCACCACCGCGGCCTCGATGCCGGGAAACGGCGTGGTCGCCGAGCCCGGCTTGGTGTGAGTGATGCCCGGCAGCGGAGAGATCATGATGTGCCCGGTCTCGGTCTGCCACCAGGTGTCGACGATCGGGCAGCGCTCGCCCCCGATCACGACGTGGTACCAGATCCACGCCTTGGGATTGATCGGCTCGCCCACGCTGCCCAGCAGGCGCAGCTTCGAGAGATCGTGCTTGGCCGGATGCTCGGCGCCCCACTTCATGCACGAGCGGATCGCCGTCGGGGCCGTGTAGAAGATCGTGACGCCGTAGCGGGCGCAGAGCTCCCACCAGGCGTCCTTGTCCGGGTAGTCAGGAGCCCCCTCGTACATGACCGACGTGGCGCCGTTGAGCAGCGGCCCGTAGACGATGTAGGAGTGGCCGGTGACCCAGCCCACATCGGCCGAGCACCAGAACACGTCCTCCTCGGGCTTGAGGTCGAAGACGTACTTGGTGGTTGCCGCGACACCGGTCAGATAGCCGCCGGTCGTGTGCAGGATGCCCTTGGGCTTGGCCGTGGAGCCCGATGTGTAGAGCACATACAGCGGGTGCTCGGCGTCGAGCGCCTCGGCGGGGCACTCGAGGTTCGCCGCCTCCATCGCCTCGTCGTACCAGACGTCGCGGCCCTCTTTCATCGCCACGTCGTCGCCGGCGTTCTTGACCACGACGACGGTCTCGATCGAGGGCACCGAGTCGAGGAACTCATCCACGGCCGGCTTGACGGGGGCCGTCTTGCCCTTGCGTCGGGCGGCGTCCACGGTCACGAGCGCCTTGGCCTCGGAGAACTCCATCCGCTCCTTGACCGAGTCGGGCGAGAAGCCGCCGAAGACGACGTTGTGCGGAGCCCCGATGCGCGCGCAGGCAAGCATCGCCACCACCACCTCGGGGATCATCGGCAGGTAGATCCCCACCACGTCGCCGGGGCCGATCCCGCGATCCTTCAGCGCGTTCGCCAACCGCTGCACGTCGCGGTGCAGGTCGGCGTAGGTCACGTCGCGCTCCTCGCCCTCCTCGCCGCGCCAGTGAAAGGCCACCCGCTCGCCGATGCCCGCCTCCACGTGGCGGTCGAGGCAGTTGTAGGAGGCGTTCAGCTTGCCGCCCGTGAACCACTTGTAGAAAGGTGCGTCTGAGTCGTCGAGCACGGTGTCCCAGCCCTCGAACCAGTGCAGGTCCTCCGCGTGGCCCGCCCACCAGCGCTCGGGGTCACCCGCGGCGCGCTCGTAGACCTCGGGGTCGTTGAGCAGCGCCTGCTCGGCGAAGCCCGCCGGCGGGTCAAACGTCTCCTGGTCGAGCAGGCGCTCGATCTGATGGTCGAGGGCCTCGCCCTCTGGTGCGCTTCCGGCTGCCACGTTGCTCCCTCCGCGTCTCGCTTGCTCAGGGAAAGCTACCCGGGCGCGACGTGATCCGACCCCAGGGAGAGCTCGGCGCCCGGTCGCGCCCTCAGGCGGTGGCCGCCCCCGGGCGTCTGCGGTCGCGCGGCCCCACTCGCCGATCGCCGCTGCGACGCCGCCGCTCCGATCGCACCGGCCGGGTGTCGGGCATCGCGATGCGGCGGTCGGGAAGGCCTGCCCGCCGATTGGGCGGACCAAGCCGGGGGTCCCCCGAGAGGTCGCTCGAGCGCCTGGCACGCCGCCGCCCGGCCAACATCACAAAGGTGACGAAGATCGCCAGCAGGACCGCCCAACCGAGCAGCACGTAGAGGATGAGATGAACGTCCGGCATAAAAGGTCGCAAACGCCGGTTTCGCGCCCGCTCGTGTAAATCCTCGCAGCCTGAGCCACTTCCCCGGTCGGCGACATGTACGGTCTGTCGTGGCTCGGTCCGGCCACCGGGAAGCTTGCAAACTCACGAACTGGAGATCCATGCCGATACAGCCCACCTCCAAGCGCCTCTGCGCCCTGATTGCCGCCCTGATGCTCGTCGCGTTCGCCGGCTGCGGCGGCGACGACAGCGAGTCGACCGCCGCCCCGGATGAGCAGACCGAGACCTCCAGCTCCGCGAGCGGCGGGGGTACCCAGCAGTACAAGCAGGAGTTCCGCAGCGCGGGCGAGGAGTTCAAGGACGCGGCCCAGAAGGCCTCGGCCAAGGTGCAGAGCGCAACTGACCCGGACGCCCGGGCGCAGGCGCTCGTCGGGCTGAAGGAGGCCGTCACCGACGCGGCGGACAACTTCGAAGGCCTCGACCCACCCGCCGAGGTAAAGCCCGCCAACGACAAGCTCGTGTCACAGTTCCGTGGCGTCGCCACAGAGGTCGATGCCGTGAGGGAAGCGCTCGAGTCCACCGACCCGGCGGCGGCTCAAGCGGCGGCGCAGCGACTCCAGAAGGCGCAGACAGCGATCGGCCAGACGCTGGCCAGCATCGAGTCGAAGGTCGGGAACTAGCCGGAGAGGCGCTGAGGCCCGACGTGCAGCCGGTCGCCGACCGGGCGCCGTCGCGAGGGCCTCACGGACCAACCGCGCTCGTCACGCAGCCCCGGGGGCTCGGTCAGCCCGAACCAGGCGATTGTCTCCTGGATCGGCAGTCCGAGCCGGCGTGCGGCCCAGCCGACGATGGCGACCGACAGACAGACCCCGAGGACGGCGAAGAAGGCCACGGTGATCAGCACGCCCCCATTTTCGGCGTGACCGGGCGGAGTCCTGCGCCTCTTCGTGCCTCAGACGCGGATGATCTCGACGGAGGCGAAGGCCGCGAAGTCCTCGTCCTGAGTCAAGACGACAGCCCCGTGGCGCATCGCGGTCGCCGCGATCCAGGTGTCGTGACGACGCAGCTTGCGGCCCGCGCCCAGCTGCTCGTCGGCGATCCGCGCGAAGCAGGACGCCGTGGCGTCGTCGATCGCGAGCAGCGGGTAGGTAGCCCGGACCCGCGAGAGCGTGGCCACACGTATCGCCCGCGTCGGCTGATCGCGCGCCCGCAGCACGCCGAGCTCGAGCTCGGCTGCAGTGACCACCGAGACCGCGATCTCTTCCGGCAGGCTTGCCAGCGGCCGACCGGCCTCACGGGCGATGAAGACCGAGGTATCGGCGACGGCCCGGCTCACAGCTCTTCGAGCGGCTCACCCCGAATGTCCGCAAGCTCGGCGAGCAGGCCGGCGTCGGCGCCCGCGTCCGCGACGATCTCCCGCAACGTCTCCGAGGAGACCCAAGGGCTGCGATCGGCGACGTGGGGCACGATGTCCGCGACTGGCGTGCGATTGACCGTCAGCGCGAGCCGCTCGCCCGAGCGCACTGCCGCGACCACATCGGCGGTGTGGTTGCGCAGCTCTCTGACCGATACCTCACGGGTCATAGTGAGAGCGTAGCATCTGGTGCTACGGACCCAGTCAAGGCGACGACCGGAATCGAACCGGTGTAAACGGCTTTGCAGGCCGCTGCGTAGCCACTCCGCCACGTCGCCAGGCGGCATCTAGCGTAGCGGCGCCATGCCACGCGTCGGGGCCGCGGGCGGCCACTCCCTACCGTGAGTGGGACACCCAACCCTGGAGGCGCTGATGACCTTGACCCTCGGCTCCGGCCCGCTCGCCGGCAACGGCGCCGGCTCGACCAACTTCTCCCTCGACGACGCTCCCGCTCACCGGTTGCTGTTCGAGGACTACCCGCGCCGGATGCGAGCGCTCGTCGACGGGCACACCGTGCTCGAGTCCACGCGCGGCAAGCTCCTACACGAGAGCCACATGCTGCCCGTGTACTACCTGCCACTGGAGGATCTCGACACAGACAGCCTCGCCGAGTCAGACCACACCACCCACTGCCCGTTCAAGGGCGATGCGAGCTACCACCACCTGCGGGTGGGCGACCGCACGATCGAGAACGCCGTCTGGCACTACCAGCGGCCGCTCGAGCCCGCGGCGTGGCTGGAGGGCTACTGCGCGCTGGACACCGAGGCCGTCGACCTGTGGCTCCAGGAGGACGAGCCCGTGCGCGGCCACCTGCGCGACCCCTACCACCGAGTCGACGTGCTCGAGAGCTCGCGCCAGGTGAGGGTGAAGGTCGACGGACAGTCGATCGCCGAGTCCGACCGCCCCAAGCTGCTGTTCGAGACGGGCCTCAAGCCCCGGCCCTATCTGCTGCGCGCGGACGTCCTACCCGGGATCCTCGAGCCCAGCGAGAAGACGACCTTCTGCCCCTACAAGGGCGAGGCCCGCTACTGGCACGTGCGGGCGGGCGACGACCTGATCGAGGACGCCGTCTTCGGCTACGAGACCCCGCTGACCGAGGCCCTGAAGGTCGCCGGCCACCTCGCCTTCGACGGCGAGGGGATCGAGGTGGAGATGAGCTGAAGAGCCCGCTTCACAGTCGTCCGCCTCGGACAGATCTGACTGACCCGGCCGCGCCCTCAGCCCTGGCAGTCGACCGCGATCTGCAGGGCAGCGCAGATCTCGCGCATGCGGGCATCGGCAAGACGCCCAAGTCGGCGGACGAGCACGGCCACGGAAACGCTCTCGACCGAGTCGAGGTTGACCGCCGAGCGCCCGGGAACGGGATCGTCGCCAGGCTCCAAGATGACCTCGCTGGGGAGCGCTCTGATCGTCGTAGTGCACGGCGCGACAAGCACACGCCGCAGCCTTGGGATCGCCGCGTCCCGGGACAGCACGACGACGGGACGTCGGCCGATCTCTGCCAACTCGCACCACCACAGCTCGCCGCGGGCGGGCAGCGCGCTCACGAGGCGGCTGCAGCGCGGCGAAAGGAGGCCAGGTCGCCCCACTCGTCGGGCTCGTCGAGAGGATGCTCGTCGTAGACGGCGTAGCTCGCGTCGATCTCGGCGGTCCGGTGACGGGCAAGCAGTGCCCCGAGCGCCTCGTCGATCAGTGCCGCATCGGTGGCCCCCGATCGCGCATGGCGGGCATCGTCGAGCAG
>JBBSLY010000101.1:0-6097 GCA_038233455.1 Solirubrobacterales bacterium
TCGATCCGGTGCGCCCGGTCTCCTTGCACACCGAGGTCATGCGCACGTAGTCCAGGCCGCAGGGCTTGATCCACTCGAAGGGCTGGAGGTCGCCGTCGACGTTGACGGCGAAGCCGTGGGTCGTCACCCCCCGCGAGACGTGCACGCCGATCGAGCCGATCTTGGCCTCACCGGCCCATACGCCCGTCAGGCCCTCGCGCAGCTCGGCCTCGATGCCCTCGTCTGCGAGGGCGGCGACGATCGCCGTCTCCATCGTGGCCACGAAGCCCGGCACGTCGCGCACGCGCATGATCGGGTAGCCCACGAGCTGGCCGGGACCGTGGTAGGTCACCCGCCCGCCGCGGTCGGAGTCGGCCACGTCGAGGCCCTGGGAGAGGTACCAGGCCTCGCCCATCGGCAGGTCGGCCGCCTCGGTTCGCCGCCCGCGCGTATAGACGGGATCGTGCTCCAAGCACAGCAGCACGTCGGGGATCGCCTCCGCCTGGCGGGCGGCGCGCAGCTGCTCCTGCAGGGCGACCGCATCACGGTAGGCGACCCGCCCTAGCGACGCAACCCACAGCTCCGGCGATCGGTTCACTGGGGCGGTGGTAGGCACACTAGGGAGAGTACCGAGCGTCATTGGGGGCCCCGGAGCGCTCGATGTTGGTGCGCAGGCCCGCGTGACGACGGCCTGGGCATCCACCCCAGCGGCACTACGCTGAGCGGGGTGAGCGAGGAGCGCTTCTGGGCCAGTCGAATGCGCTGGCGCCTGCGCGGCGCCATCCTCTGGCCGGTCTTCGTCGCCACCACCCTGCTCGACGGGCTGATCCTCGACCTGCTGCCCCCCGTGGCCACGACCGGCCTCAACTACCTGGAGGGGGTGCTGATCGCCACCTTCGGAAATCTCTTCCTGGTGGGCGCGCTCGCTCCCTTCCTCGCGCGACGGCTGGCCGTGCGGGCGCACGCCGAGCCGGCCACCGGCCCCGCCACCGGTGTCGAGCTCGAGCTGCTGCGCGAACGGGTCGGCGCGGCGCTGCTGGTCGCGGGCGTCGCGGCCGCTCTCGCGTCCGGGCTCGCCAACCGGCCGCTGATCGTGTCCGAGACCGAGGCCAGCGAGCGCAACGCTCGTGAGGTCCAGGCCTTCGTGAACCATTCGGGTGACGAGGAGCTGCGCCGCAACCTCGAGACCGCGAACACGATCCGGCTCGGCGAGGGCTACTTTCGCACCTGCATCGCGCGCGACGACCGCGAACGGTTCGTGTGCCTTCTCGTGGACACCCGCAAGGACCCGGCGTCGGTGCGCCGCGATCCGAGTGCGGTGCCGAACAACCTGGTCGGCGGCGGCAGCGCGGACTGAAAAGCTCGCGCTCGGTGCCGCGCGTCGATTCAGTCCGGCGGCGAGGGCGGCTCGATCCCGTGCGCGCGCATGCCGGACTCCACCTCGGCGATCACCGTCTCGAGCACCTTCACGCGCGCCCAGCGCTTGGAGTCGGCCTCAACCAGGTGCCAGCGGCCGTCCTCGTGCTCGGTGCGCTCCAGCATCTCCTCCACCGCCTCCTCGTACTCCCCGCGCTTCTCGCGGTTGCGCCAGTCCTCCTCGGTCAGCTTCCACCGCTTGAGCGGCTTGCGCTTGCGCCGCTCGAAGCGCGCGAGCTGCTCCTCATCCGAGATCTGCATCCAGAACTTGATCAGGATCGTGCCCTCGGCCACCAGCGAGCGCTCGAACTCGACAATCTCGCCGTAGGCGCGTTCCCATTCCTCGACCGGGGAGAAGTCCTCGACGCGCTCGACCAGCACGCGCCCGTACCAGGAGCGGTCGAAGACCGCCATCCCGCCCCAGCCGGGCAGCTGGGGCCAGAAGCGCCAGAGGAAGTGGTGGCGCTGCTCGTCGGAGCTCGGGGCGCCGAACTGGGCGACGCGGACGTGGCGCAGGTCGAGCTCTGCGATCAGCCGCTTGATTGCGCCGCCTTTGCCGGAGGCATCCCAACCCTCGAAGACGACGCACACGGGCGGCCCCAGCTCCTCGCCGCCGAGCTTGCCGCCAAGAGCCAGCCGCAGCATCGCCATCCGCTGCTGGCCGGCCTCGAGGCGCTCCGCCTGCTCGGACTTGGAGAGCTTCAGGGAGAGATCGAGGTCGGCGAGGCGTCCCACGCAGGCGATCCTATCCCTGCGCGACCAGCCGCACACCCAGCCGGCGCGCCAGGCCCTCGCCGCCCCGGCGCATGGCCCGAT
The DNA here is from genome assembly GCA_038233455.1 of Solirubrobacterales bacterium. Lineage (GTDB taxonomy): Bacteria > Actinomycetota > Thermoleophilia > Solirubrobacterales > Thermoleophilaceae > JAAYBF01. Next base: position 2,212 of record JBBSLY010000101.1, read on the forward strand.
CGTGCGCCTGGACGAACAGGGGCGACGCCACGGGATGGAGACGGTCCATCCATGGGCGGGTAGTGCACACGTCCCACTCATAGAGCACGGCCGTGACGTCCTCCTGCTCCATCAGCCGCCAGGTGCCGCTGCCCTCCAGGTCCCCGCGCGCGTGCCCGCTCATCCAGTTCGGCTCACTGACCTGCTCCACCGTGAAGTCCAGCTCGATCGAGTAGGCGGCGAATGAGCGCCAGCGGACGCGGTGCACGCTGCCCACCCGGTCCGAGTCGCCGTGCGTGATCTCGCGCGCGGACGCTACCCCGGGCCACCACTCAGGCCAGCTCAGAACGTCGGCCAGCACATCCCAGCACTCCTGCCGGGGCGCCTCGATGAGCCAGGCGGTCAGAAAGCGGTAGCTCGCCACGATCGGGCCAGGCTACGGGTCAAGCGAGGCGGCGCAAATGACGACAAGAGACCCGAGAACGCGAGATACCCGTGACCTCACGACGCATTCCCAGCCGCCTCCGCCTCCGCCTCCTGCTTACGGTTGCCGTCCTCACGATCGCCGGTGCGGTCTGGGGCGTGTCTCAGACCCAGCGCTCGGTGGCCGATCGCGCGTTCACCGAGAACCGCGCAGCCCAGCAGATGCTCACGGCGATGCTCGATCAGGAGACGGGGCTGCGGGGGTTCGCCCTTTCCGGGAGGGAGAGCTTCCTGGAGCCGTTCGACAGCGGGGTGCGGGCCTTTGACGCCGCGGCGGCCGAGGCGCGAGCCCTCACGGGGCCGACGGCGGCCTCGGGAGTCGAGATGCAGGTGGACGCCGCGCGGCGCTGGCAGTCACTGGCCCGCCAGGAGATCGCACGGCTGCGCGATCGTGGCAAAGGCCCGCTCACGGTGCGCTTCGTACAGATCCGCAAGAACGCGTTCGACCGCTTTCGCTCATTCAACAGGACGTTCCAGGCCCAACTCGAGGCCGACCGAGACAGCAGCGCCCGCCGCGCCGGCCTGATCTCCACTGCCACGATCTTGGTGCTTGGCCTGCTCTTCGGTGGCGTGGGTTACCTCGGCATCGAGCGATCGTCGCGAGCGGCGCGTATCCGCCGGGCTCGGGAGCGCGACTATCGCGTCACACAGGCCGAGTTCAACCAGACGATGCAGGTCATGCGCGACGAGGACGAGGCCCACTCACTGGTAAAGCGCCACCTGGAGCGCAGCATCCCCGAATCTCGGGTGGTGGTGCTCACTCGCAACAACTCCGCCGACCGTCTCACCGCCGCCACGCCGGTGCCTGAGGGCTCACCGGTCGCGCAACGCCTGGCCGACGCCTCGCCCCACTCATGTCTCTCGGTCCGCCTGGCGCGGGAGTATCGCCGTAGCGAGGACGCCAGCCCCCTGCTGAGCTGCGACATCTGCGGAAAGCTCGCGGGCGATGTCACCTGCGTGCCGTCGCTGGTCAGCGGCGAGGTGATCGGCTCGGTGCTCGTGGGCACGGCTCGTCGCGCGCTGTAGAGGACGACGACCGAATGGCCGACACCGTGGCCCAAGCGTCGCCCGTCCTCGCCAATCTGCGCAGCCTGGCCATGGCCGAGCAGCGCGCCGCCACCGATGTGCTCACGGGACTGGCCAACCGGCGCGCCTGCCAGGACAGCCTCAAGCGGATGGTGGCTCACGCCGGCCGGAGCCTCACCCCGCTCAGCGCGGTGCTGCTCGACCTCGACCACTTCAAGCAGATCAACGACGTCTTCGGCCACGGTGCCGGCGACGATGTCCTGGCCGCTGTCGGCGGAGTGTTCACGGACGCCGTGCGCACGAGCGACTTCGCCGGCCGCTACGGGGGCGAGGAGTTCGTGATGCTGCTGCCCGACACCGACTCCGCCGGCGCACTGCTGGCGGCCGAGAAGGTGCGGGCGGCGATCGAGGCCACGACGGTGGAGCGGGTCGATCGTGCGATCACCGCCAGCCTTGGGGTGGCCGCGTTCCCGCAGGATGCGCTCGACGGCGAGAGCCTGATCCGGATGGCGGATCGCGCGCTGTATGCGGCCAAGGGCGCCGGCCGAAACCGGGTGGAGCTGGCGATGTCCTCAAGCGACGCCGCCGAGCAGGCCGAAAAGGCGCGCGAAGGCGTATGACCCGGGCTCAGGTCAGGCTGACCATGACGTGCTTGACGTGCGTGTAGTCCTCGAGTGAGTACATCGACATGTCCTTGCCGTAACCGGACTCCTTGTAGCCCCCGTGGGGCATCTCGGCGGGCAGCGGGATGTGGTCGTTGACCCACACGCAGCCGAAGCGCAGCGCGTTTGAGACGCGCAGCGCCCTGCCCACGTCGCGGGTCCAGACCGACGACGCCAGCCCGTAGCGCGTGCCGTTGGCCCAGGCGATCGCCTCCGCCTCGTCTGAGAAGGGCTGCACGGTGATCACGGGGCCGAAGATCTCGTCCTGGATCATCTCGTCGTCCTGACCGAGCCCGGCCACGACGGTGGGCTCCAGGAAGAACCCCGGGAGGTCCGGTCGTCCGCCCCCGGTGACCACCTCGGCGCCCTGGGGCTTGCGCTCGAGAAAGCCCTCCACGCGCTCGCGGTGGCGCGCCGAGCTGAGCGGGCCGAGGTTGGTCTCGGCCGCCTTCGTGTCGCCCATGACGAACCCCCCGGCTTGGTCGGCCAGGCCGGACACCACGTCGTCGTAGACCTCCTTGGCCGCCAGCACACGCGTCGCCGCGGTGCAGTCCTGGCCGGCGTTGTAGTAGCCGGTGCCCGAGATGGTCTCGAACACCGCCTCCATGTCGGCGTCGTCGAAGATCACGACGGGAGCCTTTCCGCCCAGCTCGAGGTGCACTCGCTTGAGGGTGTCGGCGGCCGCCTTGGCGATCCACTTGCCGGTCGGCGGCGACCCGGTCAGCGACACCATGTCCACGTCGGGGTGGCACACGAGCGTTGAGCCGGTCGGCTCGCCGTGGCCGGTAACCACGTTCAGGACGCCCTGGGGGAACAGGTCCGCGGCCAGCTCGGCCAGCTTCAGGGCGCTCATCGGGGTGGTCTCGGCCGGCTTGAGCACCACCGTGTTGCCGGTGGCGAGCGCCGGGCCGATCTTCCACACCGCCATCATCAGCGGGTAGTTCCACGGGGCGATCTGGCCGACGACGCCGATCGGCTCGCGCCGGATGATCGAGGTGTAGCCCTCCAGGTACTCGCCCGCGGCCTTGCCCTCCATGACCCGGCACGCCCCGGCGAAGAAGCGCAGCTGATCGACCATCGCCGGCACCTCGTCCTCGAGGAAGGCGTGGCGCGGCTTGCCGGCGTTGGCGGACTCGATGTCGGCGATCTCATCGGCGTTCTCCTCGACCCGTTCGGCCAGCTTCAGCAGCGCCAGCGAGCGCTCGGCCGGGGTGGTCTGCGCCCACCCATCGAACGCTGCCTTCGCGGCGGCCACCGCCCGGTCAACGTCCTCTGCCGTGGAGAGCGGCGCGGAGGCGATCGTCTCCCCGGTCGCCGGGTCGAGCACGTCCTCGCGCTCGCCGTCCGCGGGTTCGGCGAACTCGCCGCCGATGAAGTTCTGCAGCTTGGTCTTGTCGATTGTCGCCATCGTTTTCCTTTCGTCTCTAGCCGCTCGTGACCGGCAGTCGAAGTACCTCATCGAGGGGCGTGTACTCCTCGCCGGTGTCAAGAGCGACGGGTTCATAGGTGACCTGTCCGCGCGTCACGTTCACGCCGGGACGCAGCCCGGGGTGGCGCGCCAGCGCCCCTTCGAGCCCCAGGTCAGCGAGGGCCAGCACGTATGGCAGCGTGGCGTTGGTGAGCGCGTAGGTCGAGGTGATCGGCACGGCGCCGGGCATGTTGGCCACGCAGTAGTGGGTGATGCCGTCGACCTCGTAGGTGGGATCTGAGTGGGTCGTGGGCCGCGAGGTCTCGAA
>JBBSLY010000102.1:0-6048 GCA_038233455.1 Solirubrobacterales bacterium
AAGAGCATCTCCGAGTACTTGGGCAGCGGCCACAGGTCGTCGGCCACGACCTTCTCGAGCTTGTCGGCGACCTCGCGCACCTCTGCCATGGCCGCGAGCTGTGAGTCGCGCGCGTACTCGGTCAGCTCGATGCCCTCGGCATCGGGGTGGACGTTCGCCGCTTCAAGCGCCGTGATCGCGTGAGTGAACTCGTCAATCAAGCCACGCAGCTCCGACTCGAGGTCGGTGATCCCCGCGACGGTGATCACCGCCAGGTGGCGCAGCGCAGCGGGCAGCAGCAGGGTGCGCGCGATGGAGGCCGTCGTCTCCGCCTCGATGTTGGCCTGCATCACGTACTGCTCGGTCCACACCTCCAGGCGCGACTCCAGCTCGCGCTTGGACAGCACGCCGTACTTCTCGAACGCCGCTACCGAGGTGTCTGCGAGCACCTCCGGCAAGGCGTCGGGGGTCGTACGCAGGTTCTTCAGGCCGCGCTGCTCGGCCTCTGTGTGCCACCCCTCGGAGTAGTTGTCCCCGCCGAAGCAGACTGCCTCGTTGGCCACGTAGGAGTCCTTGACGACGGCACCGACCGCCGCGGCGATCTCGCTCTCGTCGCTGCCCTCGCCGAGCTTTGACTCGAGCTGGTCGGCCAGGTCGTCGATCGCCTCCGCGACGATCGTGTTGAGCACGCTGTTGGGAAACGACAGGGACATGCTCGAGCCCAGCGCGCGGAACTCGAACTTGTTGCCCGTGAACGCGAAGGGCGAGGTCCGGTTGCGGTCGCCGCCGTGGCGGGGCAGGGAAGGCAAGACCGAGGCGCCCAGGCCCAGCTCCGAGCCCGGCGTGTTGGGGTCCCCTTCGCCGGAGGCGAGCGAGTCGAAGACCTTGTCCAGCTCGCCGCCGAGGAAGATCGAGATGATCGCCGGCGGCGCTTCGTTTGCCCCGAGGCGGTGGTCCTGGCCGATGTTTGCGACCGACGCCCGCAGCAGGCCCTGGTGCTTGTTCACGGCCTGTATCACCGCCGCGCAGAAGAACAGGAAGCTGGCGTTCTCCGACGGCGTCTCGCCGGGCTCCATCAGGTTGTGGCCGGTGTCGGTGCTCATCGACCAGTTGTTGTGCTTGCCCGAGCCGTTCACGCCCGCGAAGGGCTTCTCATGCAGCAGGCAGATCAGCCCGTAGTTGCGCGCCACGCTCTTCATCACCTGCATGGTCAGCTGCTGGTGGTCGGAGCCCACGTTGGAGTTCTCGAACACGGGCGCCAGCTCGTACTGCGCCGGGGCGACCTCGTTGTGACGGGTCTTAACGGGCACGCCGAGCTTGGCCAGCTCGCGCTCTGACTCCATCATGAAGGCCAGCACCCGCTCGGGGATCGACCCGAAGTAGTGGTCGTCGAGCTCGTGGCCCTTCGGCGGCTTGGCTCCGAACAGGGTGCGGCCCGTGATCTGGAGGTCGGGGCGCTCGAAGAAGTACTGCTCGTCGATCAGGAAGTACTCCTGCTCGGGGCCCACCGTGGTGTACACGCGCTCGGACTCCCCGTCGCCGAGCAGGCGCAGGGCACGCGTCGCCGACCGCGAGAGCGCGTCCATCGAGCGCAGCAGCGGGATCTTCGCGTCGAGCGCCTCACCGGTCCACGACGCGAAGGCGGTGGGGATGCACAGCAGCGCGCCGTTGGGGTTCTCGAGGATGAACGCCGGGCTGGTCGGGTCCCACGCGGTGTAGCCACGCGCTTCGAAGGTCGCGCGTACGCCGCCTGTCGGAAAGGAGGAGGCGTCGGGCTCGCCCTGGATCAGCTCCGACCCCGAGAAGTCCGCGATCGCGGTTCCGTCCGGGGACGGGTTGAAGAACGAGTCGTGCTTTTCCGCCGTGGAGCCGGTGAGCGGCTGGAACCAGTGCGTGTAGTGGGTCGCGCCGTTCTCGAGCGCCCACTCCTTCATCGCCAGCGCTACGGCGTCCGCGATCGAGGGCTCGAGTGCCTCGCCGTTCTCCAGGGTGCCCTGGAGGCGCCTGAAGATGTCCTTTGGCAGCCGCTGGCGCTGTACCGCGATCGAGAAGACGTTGGCGGCGAACGGGATATTCGTCGCGTCGGTGAGGTCGACGGCGGCGAGGCGCCCGCCGTTGGAGCTCCACTGGGCGGCGGTTACGTTCTGCTGGCGGATCCTGGGCATTTCGCGGGTCGAGCCTCCTACGCAGCGCGCGCCCGGGAGGCCGGACGCGGGCATGGTCGTTGAACCTGGACGGGCTTGCCCAGACTATCCACCGCGAAGCCGCCGGCGTTAGGCCCGATGTCCAAAGATCGGAGCGGCTCATACTCCGAGGGGTGAGCCCCCCTCCGGCCGGCCGCTGTGACCGCTGCCAGCACCAGCGAATCGTGCGCAACACTCGCGGCAGCGCCTTCTCGATGTGCGAGCGGTCGAAGCACGACCCGGCCTATCCGAAGTATCCGCGCCTGCCGGTGCTCGAGTGCCGTGGCTACGAGCCGCGGCACGGTTAGCCGCCGGGCTGCTCGGGTCAATCGTGCGCGCGGCTCAGCGGGTGCCCGGGACGATCGAGCTGCCGTCATCGCCCACGCGAACGTCTGGCGCGGTGGCATCGATCTTTCCCGCAAACGTCCCGCTTGGGGTGTTGTTGCCGATGGCGGACACCGCCTTGGCCTTGCCGTCGAGCCCGGCCGCCACCTCGTAGGTGAGCTTGTAGGGGCCCGCCCGCACGGCCGTCACGTTCCAGCGGAACGTCTTCTGCTTGCCCGGCTTGAGCGGTCCGAGCGCCCAGGTTCCGACGTAGGCGGTCTCACCGCCCTCGGGCGCGGCATCCTTTGACTCGGGGAAGCCGCCGATCTCCTTCGGTACACCGTTGATCACGAAGACCGGACGGCTGGGATCGGCGAGGTCGGGGTCCTTGCGGCGCTCGTCGAAGCCGTCGATGGTCACGGCCACGTTGGGCACGGTGCGCTTGGCCTCCTCGTTACGCACGACGATCTCGAGCGTCGAGCGCTTGGCGAGCTTCTGCTGTTCGGGGAACTTGGCTTTCACCACCGAGACCTCGAACTTGCCCTCGGGCTCGTTGGCGTCCTGCCTCTCGCCGCCGCCGCACGAGGCGAGCGCGACCGCGCACAGGCCAGTGGTCGCCAGATGCAGTGTCCTCCGCCCCAAAGCGAGGCCAACATACCACGGGGTCCGATGACATACCGCGGGTTGTCACTTGGCAGCCGGCCCTTCTATGCCCTAGTGTTCGCGTCCGAGAGAGGAGCGTCCTCCGGGCGCCCGTTGATAGGGAGGAACGAGAAGTGGTTCGAGCTGTAGCGGACCGGGCATTTCTACCGACCAAGAGCCTGCTCGAGCAGGTCGGGGACATGATGATCCTGACGGGCAAGACGGTGCTGTCTGCCGTCCGGCCTCCTTTCCCCTACGGCACAGAGTTCGTGCAGCAGTTCCTTTTCATGCTGCGGCTGTGCTGGTTCCCGCTGACGATCTCGACGATCGCCTTCGGGTATGGCGCACCGGGTCTGCAGGCCGGCAACTTCCTCGTGATCTTCGGAGCGATCGACCGCCTCGGCGGCTTCTTCGTGCTCGCGACGATTCGCGAGTTCGCGCCGTTCGTGACCGCGATCATCCTCGCGGGCGTCGGCGGCACGGCGATCACCGCCGATCTCGGCGCACGCAAGATCCGCGAGGAGCTCGACGCGCTCCAGGTGCTCGGCGTCGACCCGATCAAGAACCTCGTCGTCCCGCGCTTCCTCGCCCTGATGATCGTCACCGGCCTGTTCAACATCTACGCGCTGATCTTCGGCATCTTCGGGGGCGTGCTCGCGACGCTGACCTTCGACGCGCCATTGGGGCCGTTCTTCGCGACCCTGCTCACCAACGCCTCCACCACCGACCTATGGGGGTCCGTGGTCAAGACGACCCTCTTCGGAGCGATCATCGCGATCGTCGCCTGTTACAAGGGCATGACGGCGTCCGGAGGAGCCGAGGGCGTGGGTAGAGCCGTGAACCAGGGCGTGGTGATCGCCTTCCTCGCGATCTTCGCGTTCAACTACGTCTTCACCCAGACGCTCCTGGCCACCCACCCCGAGATCTCGGTGATCAAGTAATGGGCGCTCCCAAGTCCTGGATCGAGTCGTTCGGCGACATCGCCAAGTTCATGGCGAAGGTCATGGGCGAGGTCTACTCGCTGCGGGTGATGAAGTTCTTCGGCGAGGCCCTGCGCCAGGCCGGCATCCTGATCCTCGGCTCGGCGATCGTGATCTGGGGCCTGGCCTTCATCCTCGGCCTCACGTGCGGCATCGAGGGCGCCTACTTCAACCGCTCGGTCGGCGCCCCGGCTTACGCGGGCGTGTTCAGCGCCTGGTGCGACCTGCGCGAGATCATGCCCTACGCCTTCGGCTACATGATGTCGGCGAAGGTCGGCACGGGCCTGGTCGCCGAGATCGGCGCGATGCGGATCTCCGACGAGATCGACGCGCTCGAGGTGATGGGCATCAGCTCGCTGACGTTCCTCTGCTCGACGCGCCTGCTGGCCGCGTGGATGGTGCTCCCGTTCGTCTACATCGCCGCCGTCGGCGCGGGCTTCTTCGCCTCCTACTTGGCGGTGGTCCAGCAGATCGGCGAGGTCTCGTCGGGCGGGTTCTTCCTGATCTTCTGGATGTTCCAGAATCCACCCGACCTCCTGTACTCGCTGATCAAGGGGATGAGCATGGCGACGATCATCGTGCTGGTCGGCTGCTACTACGGCTACACGGCGGGCGGCGGGCCGGTCGGCGTCGGCACCGCGACCGCCAAGTCGATGGTGCTCAACATCGTGATGGTCCACATCATCGGGATGGTCGGCACACAGATCTTCTGGGGATCGAATCCCCGAGCACCAATCGGCGGATGACTTTGGGCCTATTGCAAGGAGGAGGGACTGGTGGCTGACGAGGAGCGAAACGACCCGCCGTGGGGCAGGCCCCTGGACCGGGACGAGACCGACGGCGACGCCCAGACCGTCGAGCACGAGGAGGTGTCCGACGAGCGCACCGTCGAGCACGCCGACCAGGGCGAGCACGCCGAGCCCGTTCACGCTGGAGCGGAGACGCGTACGGCCGAGGCCGGCGACGACGACTACGACGGGCCCCAGGCGCTGCCGGGCCACCGTCAGGTCCAGACCGGCAACCCCGAGGGCGACCCCGACGAGCCCGACGTGCGGGTGACCAACGAGGATGTCCCCGGCAACATCGTCGAGCAGACCCGCGAGGGCGAGCAGCCCTACCAGTGGCACTCGGGGCTCAAGCGCGACCACGGCTCCACGGACGCGATCGAGTTCATCGACGTGAAGAAGTCCTTCGGCCGTAACACGATCCTCAACGGCCTCAACCTCGGCATCCCCGACAACCAGATCTCGATGATCCTTGGCCCGTCGGGCACCGGCAAGTCGGTGTGCATCAAGCACATGGTCGGCCTGCTCTACCCCGACCGCGGCGATGTGCTCGTGCACGGCGAGTCCGTGCCGGAGATGGTCGACGACCAGCTGTTCGAGATGCGCAAGAAGTTCGGCGTGCTGTTCCAGGACGGGGCGCTGTTCGGCTCCATGAACGTGCTCGACAACGTCGCGTTCCCGCTGCGCCAGCACACCGACAGGGGCGAGGACGAGATCATGGAGGTCTGCCAGCGCCGCCTGCGCGAGGTCGGGCTCTCCGGCGCCGCGGACAAGTTCCCCAACGAGCTCTCGGGCGGCATGCGCAAGCGCGCCGGCTTCGCACGCGCCCTCGTGCTCGATCCGGACATCGTGCTCTTCGACGAGCCCGACTCCGGCCTTGACCCGGTACGCACAGCCCTGCTGTGCGAGCTGATCCAGGAGGTCCACGCCGAGAACGGCGGCGCCTACGTCGTGATCACCCACGACATCATGTCCGCCCGCCGCGTGGCCGACTACATCGCCGTGCTGTGGAAGGGCAGGATCGTGGAGTCGGGGCCGGCCAGCGAGCTGTTCAACTCGCCGAACCAGTTTGTCCGCCAATTCCTCTCCGGCGAAGCCCGCGGCCCCCTCGGGATGGAATAAGCGGCGCCTGGCGGTGTCATCGGCCCCCTCGTG
>JBBSLY010000103.1:0-5995 GCA_038233455.1 Solirubrobacterales bacterium
ACCTGCTGCGCGCCGACGTGCTGCCCGGCATCCTCGAACCCAGCGAGAAGACGAGCTTCTGCCCCTACAAGGGCGAGGCCCGCTACTGGCACGTGCGGGCGGGCGACGACCTGCTCGAGGACGCGGCCTTTGGCTACGAGACCCCACTGACCGAGGCCCTGAAGGTCGCCGGCCACCTCGCCTTCGACGGCGAGGGGGTCGAGGTGGAGATGCGCTAGGGAGCTCGCCCGCGCCCTCAGCCCTGGCAGTCGACCGCGACCTGCAGGGCACCACAGATCTCACGCATGCGGGCGTCGGCAAGGCGCCCAAGTCGGCGGACGAGCACGGCCACGGAAACGCTCTCGACCGAGTCGAGGTTGACCGCCGAGCGCCCTGGGACGGGATCGTCGCACGGCGCAGGCGCGGGATCGCCGCGTCCCGGGACAACACGACGACCGGACGGCGGCTCCGCCAGCTCGCACCACCACAGCTCGCCGCGAGCGGGCAGCGCGCTCACGAGGCGGCTGCGGCGCGGCGAAAGGAGGCCAGGTCGCCCCATCCGTCGGGCTCGTCGAGAGGATGCTCGTCATAGGCGGCGTAGCTCGCGTCGACCTCGGCGGTCCGGTGACGGGCAAGAAGCGCCCTGAGAGCCTCGTCGATCAGTGCCGCATCGGTGGCTGCCGATCGCGCATGGCGGGCATCGTCGAGCAGGTTCGCGTCGACCGTGGTGCTCAGGCGTGTGCGGGCCATGCCACAATTATGCCACACGCTCGGCGCGCGTCTGGGATGGGCGGCCGCTTCAGCCCAGGCGCTGCTCGAGCGCCTCGAACTGGGAGCGCAGCTCCGCGGGCAGCTCGTCGCCGAAGGTCGCCAGGTGGGCCTTGACCTGGGGCAGCTGGTCGCGCAGGACATCCGGATCGACCCGCAGCACCTCGGCGAGCTCTGAGGGATCGATGTCGAGGCCCTCGGTGTTCAGGTCGCCTTCGGCGGGCACCAGCCCAAGCGGGGTTTCGACGGTCTCGCCCTCGCCGTCGCAGCGCCGAAAGACCCATTCGAGCACGCGGCTGTTCTCCCCGAACCCTGGCCACAGGAAGCGCTCACCGGCGTCGTCCTTGCGAAACCAGTTGACGTAGAAGAGCTTGGGCAGATCGGCGCCCTCGCGTCGGCCGACCTCGAGCCAGTGGGCCATGTAATCGGCCATGTTGTAGCCGCAGAAGGGCAGCATCGCGAAGGGGTCGAAGCGCAGCTTGCCCACCTCGCCGGCCTGGGCGGCGGTGGTCTCAGAGCTCATCGTGGCGCCGAGGAACACGCCGTGCTCCCAGTCGAAGGCCTCAGTCACGAGCGGGATCACCGTGGAGCGCCGCCCGCCGAAGAGCATCGCGTCGACCGCCACGCCCTCCGGGTCCTCCCACTCGGGCGCGATCGCGGGATCCTGGCCCGCCGGTGTGGTGAACCGCGCGTTGGGGTGCGCGGCGGGAGCGTCGCAGTCGGGCGTCCAGTCCTCCCCGTGCCAGTCGATGGCGTGCGCCGGCGGCTCGGCGGTCATCCCCTCCCACCACACGTCGCCGTCGTCGGTCTTGGCGGTGTTGGTGAAGATCGTGTTCTCGCGGATCGTGGCCATCGCGTTGGGGTTGGTGTCTTCGCCGGTGCCGGGGGCCACGCCGAAGAAGCCGTACTCGGGGTTGATGGCATAGAGGCGGCCGTCGTCGCCGAACTTCATCCAGGCGATGTCGTCGCCCACGGTCTCGACGTTCCAGTCGGGCAGCGTCGGGATCAGCATCGCGAGGTTGGTCTTGCCACACGCCGAGGGAAACGCGCCGGTGACCACCTTCGTGCGGCCCTCGGGCGAGGTCAGCTTGAGAATCAACATATGCTCGGCCAGCCACCCTTCGTCGCGGGCCATGATCGAGGCGATCCGCAGCGCGAAGCACTTCTTGCCCAGCAGCGCGTTGCCGCCGTAGCCGGAGCCAAACGACCAGATCTCACGCGTCTCGGGGTAGTGGACGATGTACTTGTTGTCGGCGTTGCACGGCCACGGCACGTCCTCGGTGCCGTCGGCGAGCGGCATCCCCACCGAGTGCACGCACGGCACGAAGTCGCCGTCGGAGCCGAGCACGTCGAGCGCCGCCTGGCCCATCCGCGTCATGATCCGCATCGACACGGCCACGTAGGCGGAGTCGGTGAGCTGCACGCCGATGTGGGCGATCGGCGAGCCCAGCGGGCCCATCGAGAAGGGCACCACGTACATCGTGCGGCCCTCCATGCAGCCCTCGAACAGCTCGCCCAGCAGCTCGCGCATCTCGTCGGGCTCGCGCCAGTTGTTGGTGGGACCGGCGTCCTCTCGCTTCTCGGAACAGATGAACGTGCGGTCCTCGACGCGGGCCACGTCGCCGGGGTCCGACAGCGCCAGATAGGAGTTGGGGCGCTTGGCGTCCGACAGGCGCTCGAAGGTGCCCGCGTCCACCAGCCCCTGCGCCAACTCGTCGTACTCCTCCGCCGAGCCGTCGCACCAGTGCACCGCCTCGGGACGGGTGAGGGAGGCGATCTCCTCCACCCAGGCCTGGAGCTTCTTGTTCTCGGTCGGGACGGTGGTCTGGGTCACGGAAATCGGCGCTCCTCGGGTCGCTGCCTCGGCCTTGAAGGGCCGGGACGCTATCGGACCGGCGTTGCGATCATGGAATGATGCTGGCCTTCCCGAGGCCCAGTCCCCCGACAAAGGATTCCCGCGTGACCGACAACTCCCTGTTCCAGGCCGCCGGAGGCCGGCTCGAGGAGGCCGCCGCGGCCGCCGAGGTCTCCGAGGACACGCTCGAGCGCCTGCGGCTGCCGAAGTCCGTGCTCAAGGTCTCGGTGCCCGTGCGGATGGACGATGGCTCGCTGCGCACCTTTCCCGGTTACCGCGTGCGCTACGACGATTCGCGCGGACCCACCAAGGGCGGCATCCGCTTCCACCCCCGCGTCAACGTCGACGAGGTGCAGTCGCTCGCGTTCTGGATGACGTTCAAGTGCGCGGTGCTCGACCTGCCCTTCGGCGGTGGCAAGGGCGGGATCACCGTGGACCCCAAGGAGCTGTCGCTGCTCGAGCTCGAGCGCCTGTCACGCGGCTACATCGATGCGATCGCCGACTTCATCGGGCCCGAGGTCGACATCCCGGCACCCGACGTCTACACGAACGCGATGGTGATGGGCTGGATGGCGGATGAGTACGCCAAGATCAAGCGCCGGCGCGTGCCCGACGTGATCACCGGCAAGCCGATTGCGCTCGGCGGCAGCCTCGGCCGCGACACCGCCACCGCCGACGGGGCTTTCCACGTGATCTCGACCCTGCTCCCCGGCCTGATCGAGGACGGCACCGTCTCCAGGGAGCCCTCTGAAGACGGCGGCGGGCCATCCGTGGCGATCCAGGGCTTTGGCAACGCCGGCGCACGCCTGGCGGAGCTGTTCGCCGGCGCGGGGTACCGCGTGGTGGCCGTGTCGGACTCGAGCAGCGCGCGCTACGACGAAGAGGGGCTGGACATCGGGCCGGTGCGCGAAGCTAAAGATCAGGCCGGCTCGCTGCCCGATGACGCCGGCGAGGAGCTCGACCCCGATTCGCTGCTCGGCCTGGACGTGGACATTCTCGTACCGGCCGCGCTCGAGAACGCGATCACCGCCGACAACGCCTCCGACGTCTCGGCCTCGGTGGTCTTGGAGGTGGCGAACGGCCCCACCGCCCCCGACGCGGATCCCGTCCTCGCCGATGCCGGCGTGACCATCATTCCGGACATCCTCGCCAACGCCGGCGGGGTTACGGTCTCCTACTTCGAGTGGGCCCAGAACCGGGCCGGCCTGCGCTGGAGCGCCGAGGACGTGGCCTCGGGCCTGAAGGAGCGGATGGTGACCGAGACGGAGGCGGTCGCGAAGCTCGCCTCCGAACGCGAGCTGACGCTGCGCACCGCCGCCTACGCGCACGGGCTGGAGCGGATCTCGGCGGCGGCCGACGCCACGGGGTCGGCCGAGACGTTTCGCACCGCCAGCAACGCGGCCGAGGCGATGTGAGCGCGCTCGCGCTTCCCGCGATCGAGGGCGTGCGCCACGAGGACGTGATGGTGCGCGGAATCCGGCGCAACGTGGCCTTTGCCGGCCCCGATGGCGGGGCTCCGGTGCTGCTCCACCACGGCTGGCCTCAGCACCACTGGGAGTGGCGGCACCTGATCGGTCCCCTGGCGGAGGCCGGCTACCGGGTGATCGCCCCGGATTCGCGCGGCTTCGGCTGGTCCGAGCATCCCCCCGACGAGGACTTCTCCCACGGGGCGTTCGTGGACGACGCGGTGGCACTCTGCGCCGAGCTCGGCGTGGAGCGGATCAGCTTCGTCGGCCACGACTGGGGCTGCTGGTTCGGCTTCCTGCTGTGCCTCGAGCATCCGGGGCTCGTGGAGCGCGCAGCGCTTATGTCGGCGCCGCACCCGTGGCCGCCCGAGCCGGCGCCCGATCTCGACACGCTGCGGAGATTCTCGGCGCTCACCTACCAGGCACTGCTGGGCGCGCCCGGCGCGCCGCGATCCTGGAAGGTGAACCTGTTCGCAAAGGTCGCGCAGGTCGCCCACGGCGACCACTTCAGTGCAGACGAGCTCGAGACCTACATGGCGCCGCTGCGCCAGCGCGCCCAGGTGCGGGCGAGCACGCTGCTCTACCGCAACACCCTGCTGCGCGAGCTTGCACCCGTGGCGCAGGGCCGCTACCGCGACCACCGCCTGGCGATGCCGGTCCTCTACCTGATGGGCGCCGCCGACCCGCTCTGCGACGAGCCGCAGGTGCACGCGCTGCGCGATCACGGCGATCGCGTGAGCACCGAGGTGATTCCGGGAGCCGGGCACTTCCTGCCCGAAGAGGCTCCGGCGGCGGTGGCCGAGCGCGTGAGCGCCCACCTGTCCGCGTAGCCAAGGCCGCGGGCCCGGCCGAGCACCGATCAACCCTACGATCACCCGATAGCCGGCCCACCGAGCACTCGGACCATTCTTCGTGGGGGAGAACCGCCACGTGGGCCGTATGACACCGACGCCCTGGCACGCGAGCTGGAGCGGCGCGCGGCGGTCGGAGCCGGGTCGAGGCCTGACCGCGGGACGCGTCAGCGGGCGGGCGGGCGTCCGACTCCCCGCGCCGGCGACCAGACCCGGCAGCCGGCTTCGGCGGGCCTATACTGCCCCCTCGCGCGGCTGTAGCTCAGTTGGCTAGAGCGTCTGCTTGCCATGCAGAAGGTCGTGGGTTCGAATCCCATCAGCCGCTTCGGGGAGCCTGCGGGGCCTCGCCTCGCGATCGTGGGCACTTAACCCTCTGTGCGGTGGGCAACTGTCCACGATCCGCCGTGGCACGCGGTTTCCCGACCCCGGGGAGGACTACGGATCCAACTCCTCCTCGTCCTCACCGTCCTCCCCAGCCGCATCCGCCTCCCCGGGCGCGACCCGCTGACTCGCCCTCCACGCGCGCTCATCCAGACCGGAGGCATTCGGCCCCGGTGGCGGTGGCTCGGAGTCTGCTCCATGCACGTACTGCCACAGGATGCGGTCGAGGTAGCGCTGCGGGGTCTTGTCGGTGTACAGCAGCGGGAGCCGGGCCGAGAGGCGGGCGTTGGGCGAGTCGGCCGTGTTGCGCTCGGTCAGGTTCACGTCGGGGCGGATCGCCTCGTAGGGCTCGCCGTTGCCGGGCTCTGCGTCGAAGACGTCGTACATCGGGACCGCGAGCGCGTCGAAGAGGTTGAGCGGCTTCATGCCGATCGTGATCTCGAGCGTGCGGATGAACGACAGGAAGTCGTACCGCGTGTGAATCACCGCGCCCCGCTTGGCGTACGGGCTGATCGCGAAGGCCGGGATGCGGTGGGCGTCCACGTGGTCGGCCCCATCCTGGGAGTCGTCCTCGATCACCATGATCAGCGACTTGTCCCAGATCGGCGAGTTTGAGATCAGGTCCACCATCTGCCCGAGCGCGTAGTCGTTCTCGGCGATCATCGCCGTCGGCGTGCGCTGGCCCGGCGTCGTGC
>JBBSLY010000104.1:0-5929 GCA_038233455.1 Solirubrobacterales bacterium
CGGCCGGTCGCGATGAAGGGATCGAGCCCGTGCGCCTCGGCGATCTCGACGGTGTCGGCGGAGAAGTAGCCGGCCGCGGCGGTCAGTGACGCGTCGGCTGGCAGCGCTGCTCCGATCGCATCGAGGTTCTCGGTGAGCTGGTCGAGCGCCCCCTCGAGCTGGGGGCAGTCCGACGCCGGGTTCGAGGCGTCGGCGCAGACGATCACCTGCGCCTCGGAGTCGACGACCGCCTGGGCGTTGAAGCACTGTTGAAAGCAGCCGTCGGAGGTCTTCATGATCTTCGACTCGGGATCGGTGAAGTTGCGCTGCGCCCCCGGCTTGGGAGCGGGGGGCTCGTCGTCCGGGTGGGGCTTTCGCAGCTTGCGCCCCTCGGCCTCGGCGGCGGCGTGGCGGACGCGCTCGCGCTCCGCCTCCTCGGCCTCGAGCGCCGCCCTGGCCTCGCGGATGCGCGCAAGGCGCGACTCGCGGCGGGCCAGCTCCTCCGGCAGCTCGTCGCCGCGGCGCTCGGGCCCATAGCGTCCGTCCTCGGCCCGGTCTGTCTGCTCGGCGCGCTCGAGCAGCCCCTCGGCGGTGGCGCGCATCGCCTCGATCTCTGCCTCCAGCTCTGCCTCGGCCTTGACCATCCGCTCGAATGACATCGCCTTGTGGCGCGAGGCGTTGGCGCGCAGCTTGGTGCCGTCGAGGGCGAGCGTGCCGAGCTTGACGAGGCCCGCCTCCCTGCACAGGCGCAGCGCCCCCACGAACAGCCCCGCGAGCGCCTCCAGGTGGCGGCGGCGAAAGCGGGCGATCGAACGGTAGTCGGGGTGCTGATCGGCGCACAGCATCCGCACCGCGACATCGCGGTGGGTCGCCTGCTCGAGCTTGCGCGAAGACGGCGTTCCGGTCGCATAGCCATAGATCAAAAGCTTCAACATCAGCCGCGGGTCATAGGGCGGAAAGCCGCGCTCGGACTCATAGGAGGCATAGATCGCCGAGAGGTCAAGCTCGCCCTCCTCGACCAGATCCGAGACGAAGTGGGCGAGATCGCCCTCGGGCACCCAGTCCTGCAGCACCGGCGCCATCAACAGCACCTGGTCGGGGTCATAGAAACGAAAGGCCTTGCCCTCGCCGGCGGGGGCCGGCGCCGCTCGCTCGAGCTCGCCCGCCTCGACCTCGATCAACCGCCCCTGGGGCTCCGCCACCGCCTGCGCCATGCCATCCTCCTCGGACCCGCTCGCTTGCAGGCAGATTCTCGAGGACGGGTCGGACGCCACAACGGTTACTGACCCACGCTCCTAGGACGGCGTCCCAGACGATTCACGGCAACGCCTTGGGGGGCTACGTGTCGTCAGCGACACGCGCGGGAGCCGCGACCTCGCGCTCGAGCCAGTGCCAGAATCGCGTCGCGGCGCCGGGCAGTCCGGGGGAGTGCGGGCGCACGCTGCGCAGCCGTCGTCGCGTATCCACGCCGGCTACCGTGACCGCGTGCAACTCGCCCGATAGCTCCTCTCTCTCGACCGCAAGCCGAGAGAGCAGGGCGAAGCCGCCGCCGAGCACCGCCCGCTTGAGCCCGCCGGTCGAGCCGACCTCCAGGGCGGGGGTGAGTTCGATACCCCCTCGTGCGAGCGCGGCCTCCGCGACGCTCCGCGTGCCCGAGCCCTCCTCCCGCGTTAGGTAGGGCTCCTGCGCAAGATCGGCCATGGTCACGGCTCTCCGCCTCGCCCACGGGTGCGAGCCGGACACGACCGCGACGATCTCGTCCTCGAGCAGGTCCAGCGCCTCGAGGCCACTCAGGGAGTCGAGGCCCTCGACGAAGCCGACCTGGGCCTCGCCTTCGCGCACGAGCCGCACCACGCCCTGCGAGTTCACCACGTCGACGTGCGCGCGCAGGGGGCCGAGCACCCACCGCATCGCTCCGAGCCAGGCAGGCAGCAGGAACTCGCCGATCGTGTGACTGGCCGCGAGCGAGAGCTTCTCGACGTGCTCTTGGGCGCGGTCGCTGAGGAGCGTCTCGGCTCGGGCGAGCGCTTCGAGCGCCTGCTTGGCCTCCGGGTAGAGCGTCCGCCCCGCGTCGGTCGGCCACACGCCGAGGCGGCCGCGATCGAGGAGCGCGACCCCCAGCCGGCGCTCGAGCGCCTGGATGCGCTTGGTCACCGCCGACTGTGTCAGATTGAGGGCGTCGGCCGCGCTGTGCATGCTCGCGGCCTCGACAGCGGCCACGAAAGCCGCTAGGTCGCGGGTCTCCGGTGGGTTGGGGGGACCGGACGCCATTGCGGGCCATCCTGCCAGCTCCCCCCAAACCATTCCTTCCGGGAATCGCTTCGCGCACAAGTCGACTGGAATCTGTGGCCGAAGTGGCCGACCATGGATCGCGTGTGGCTCCCGAATGCGGTGAGGAGGGGCCCGGCGGGTGTCGGCTGGCTCGCCGCCGCGACCGCTGCGGCACTAGGGCTCGGCAGCGTCGTGCCGCTCACTGGACCCGCGGCTTGGGCGGTGGGAACGGGTTTCGCGGTCCGCTCCCGCCTCGCGACCGATGCCGAGGCGCTGGCTCTTGCATCGAGGGCGCTGCGGCTCGGTGTAGCGCTGCTCGGCCTGCAGATCGGCGTGGCGGAGCTCGTGGCAATCGGGCGCACCGGCCTCGCGCTTGCGCTCGGCACCGCCGCGCTCACGCTCGCGGGCACCCTGTTCGTCGGCCGGCGGCTAGGTGTCGACCGCGACCTCTCGCTGTTGATCGCCGGGGGCAGCTCAATCTGCGGGGCGTCTGCGATCGTGGCGCTGGACTCGGTCATCGAGAGCCGTCGCGAGGACGTGGCCTACGCGGTAGGCGTCGTCAGTCTGCTCGGAACGCTCGCGATGGTCGCGCTTCCTCTCGTCGCGATCAGCGTGCTCGGCCTCGACGAGGATCGCGCGGGCCTGTGGGCCGGCGCCTCCATCCACGAGATCGCGCAGGCGACCGGCGCGGGGGCGTTGATCTCCGCGCAGGCGCTGCAGCTCGCAACGCTCGTCAAGCTCGGCCGCGTTGCCTTGCTGGCCCCACTGGTCGCCGCTGTGGCCATTCAGCGCGACGCCTCCGGCGCGAGGCACCTTGCCACGTCGGGGAGGCGCGTAGGACTCGCCCCGCCGCCCTTCCTGCTCGCCTTCCTCGCCCTCGCCCTGCTCGCGTCGCTCCTATCGCTGCCGCCCCCCGTCCTCGACGCGGCAATGCAGGCATCCGCCGTGCTGCTCGCCTGCGGACTCGTCGGGCTCGGAGCCCAACTCGAAATCGGCGCGCTGCGTCGCGCCGGCGGGCGCCCGCTGACGCTGGGCGTCGTGGCGGCGGTCATGGCTGCCACGGTGTCCCTCGCCATGCTTCTCGTCCTTCCGCAATGACATGACAAGGAGGATGCGGGACAAACCACGCGACTCCGTTCGGGCCGACCGCGCCCGCGCCTGCGCCTGTCCGGCGGCTACACTCGCTCCCGCTCGCTGACCAGACCGCCACCCTAGATCTCATAGGCGCGGGGCGAGATCGCCACCGATGCACGTTCTCTCTGTCATTCACTATCCCGTCTTCGGCGGTCCCCACAACCGCAACGCATCGGTCATCCCATGGCTTGCCGAACGCGGCATCGAAACGACCGTGCTACTTCCCGACGAGCCCGGCGACGCCGCTGAGCGCATGCGAGCACGGGGAGTCGACGTCGTGACGGCGCCGCTGCATCGACTGCGAGCACAAGCCGATCCACGTGCCCACGCCCGCCTGGCCGCGGGCTTCCCGGCCGAGGTGCAGCGAATCCGGAAACTGATCCGCGCTCGCAAGATCGACCTCGTCTTGGTGAACGGCCTGGTCAACCCGCATGCGGCAGTCGCGGCACGACTCGAGGGCATACCGGTCACATGGCAGCTCCTTGACACCTTCCCTCCGAAGACCCTGCGGCTAGCTTTGATGCCGATCGTAAGACTGCTCGCCGATTCTCTGATGACCACTGGAGAGAAGGTCGCCCAGGCTCACCCCGGCGCGAGCGCCTTCGGTGAGCGCCTCGTTTCGTTCTTCCCAGTTGTCGACACGGCTCGCTTCCGCCCGGATCCCGCGCTGCGGGCGTCGGCGCGCCGCGAGCTCGGGTTGCCGAAGGACGCCGTCGTCGTTGGCAATGTGAGCAATCTAAACCCCATGAAGGGGCACCTCACCTTTGTTCGCGCGGCGGGCTTCCTGGAGCCCAGGTACCCAGACGTTCACTACGTCATCCTCGGTGGCTCGTACGACCATCACGCCGATTACATTGCTTCGATCCGTCGCGAGAGCTCGGCGCTGGGACTCGCCGCCGCGGACAAGCTCATGATTCGCGACCCCGGAACGCGCGTCGCCGAGCTTGCGGCAGCCTTCGACATCTTCTGGCTTACATCGGAGCCGCGTTCGGAAGGCATACCGACCGTTGTCGGCGAGGCGATGGCTCTCGGCCTCCCCGTCGTGGCGACCGACGTGGGCGCAGTATCTGAGTCGGTCGACCACGACACCACCGGATTCATGGTCCCTCCGCGTGACCCAGAGGCGCTGGCCACGGCCACCGTCGCGCTGATCGAAGGTCCGGAACTTCGGTCTACGATGGGCGACGCGGGGCGCCGCAGGGCGGAAGCGCTATACCACGGTGCCGCCTGCGCAGCCAACCACGTTCGTGCTTTCGAAGCCGCGATAGACCGACACACGGCGCGGCGTGTGCTTCGGCGACGAGCTCCCGAGCACAGCTCAGAGTAGCCGCGGGCGTCGCTGGCTGCGGGGGTGTCTCCAGACTAGGCGGGCTGACCTGCTTCTACCTTGCGCCAGAGCGACGTACTCGGGATCTTGGAGCGATCGCAGCGGCCAGCGTACTTCCTGGCGATGTCCGAGACTTCCGTCATGATCCCGTCCTCGAGCGTCGTAGGCTCCAGTCCGTACCCGAGAAATCGCTCGTTGATTACGTGCAGATCGTTCTCGTTTGCCTCGTTGCGGGGGTTTGTGACGTACTCGATCGGTGTGCCGGTCTTTTCGGAGATCAACTCCGCGAGTTCCCGGACCCGATGCGTCTCGGTCATCTGGTTGAGAATGTTCACGCGCTCACCCGCCTGCGGCGGGTTCTCGATGGCGATCTCGATGCACCGGCAGGTGTCACGTATGTGGATGAACGCGCGTGTCTGCCCCCCGGTACCGTGCACCGTCAGCGGGTAGCCGATGGCAGACTGCATCAGGAAACGATTGAGGACGGTCCCGTAGTCGCCGTCGTAGTCGAACCGGTTGATGAGACGCTCGTCCAGATCCGTCTCCGCTGTCTGAGTGCCCCACACAACCCCTTGATGAAGATCGGTGATCCTTACTCCGTCGTTCTTGTTGTAGTAGTAAAAGAACAACTGATCCTGGGTCTTGGTCATGTGGTAGATGGATCCGGGGTTGGCCGGGTACAAGATGTCCTGCTCAGCTTGATGCCCACCCTCCAGATCCACCTTGACCCTCAGGTAGCCCTCTGGGATTCGCATTCCCGACGTGCCGTAGCCATAGACCCCCATCGTCCCGAGATGCACGAGGTGGGTGTCGACACCCGAGTCGACGATCGCGCAGAGCACGTCGTTGGTCGCGTTGAGGTTGTTGTTGACCGTGTAGCGCTTGTGCGCCGGCGACTTCATAGAGTACGGCGCCGCCCGCTGCTCGGCGAAGTGGATGATGACGTCTGGACGCTCCTCCTTGATGAGTGTCAGGAGTCGGTGGTAGTTCTCACCGATCGTGAAGTCCTGAAACTGGAGCGTCTCGCCGGTGACCTCGTGCCAGGCCCTTAGGCGCTCGGAGAGCGGACGTATCGGCGTCAGGGATTCGACCTCGAGCTCGATGTCGATCTTTCGGCGGGACAGGTTGTCCACGAGGACGACGTCATGGCCGCGCTTTGAGAGATACAGGCTGGTCGGCCAGCCGCAGAAGCCATCGCCTCCAAGAACCACTATTCGA
>JBBSLY010000105.1:0-5912 GCA_038233455.1 Solirubrobacterales bacterium
CGCCCAGCGGCGCTTCGGCGTCGACTGGCGCCTGCTGGCCGCCGTGAACCTCGTCGAGACCGGGTTCAACC
This sequence comes from Solirubrobacterales bacterium, assembly GCA_038233455.1. GTDB lineage: Bacteria > Actinomycetota > Thermoleophilia > Solirubrobacterales > Thermoleophilaceae > JAAYBF01. Next base: position 72 of record JBBSLY010000105.1, read on the forward strand.
GCATCCGCTCAAACAGCACGGCCGGCGCGCAGGGCCCGATGCAGTTCATCCCGTCCACCTGGGCTGCGTACGGGATGGGCGGCGACATCCTCAGGCCCGCTGACGCGATCATGGGCGCGGCCAACTACCTGCGTGCGTCGGGCGCTCCGGGCGACGAGCGCCGCGCGCTGTTCGCCTACAACCCGAGCACCGACTACGTCAACTCGGTGCTCGCCCACGCGCGCTCGATGCGCCGCGACGTGCGCGCGTTCTACGGCCTCTACAGCTGGCAGATCTTCGTGCGCACGCCGGCGGGCTCGCGCCAGCTCACCGGGCCGGGGCGCGACGCAGTCCGGCGCGGATCATGAGGCCTGGGTAGCGACCTCGGCCGCGAGCCCGTCGATCTCCTCGTCGTTGGTCCATGCGCCCACCGACGCGCGCACGAATGGGGTCCCGGGAAGGTTTCGCAGCAGGTACCCCGCGTCCAGCAGTCGCGCCGCCTCGGCTTCGGGGTCCCCGGCCTGCCAGGACACGAGCGTCGAGTCGCCCCGCGCCGTCACCGTCAGGCCGCGCTCGCCAAGCTCCTTCGCGAGCCGCCCCGCCTTCTGGACGGCAGCGGCCTGCGTCGCGCCCTCCTCGAGATCGAGGACGTCGAGCGAGGCGAGCGCCCAGGCCAGATGGTGGGAGGGGGGCAGGCCGCTGTCGAAACGCGCCGCTCCGTCCCTGAGGGCCAGGTCGAGCGGGTGCAGCGGGTCGGACAGCGTTTCGTAGCTCGGCGCTGCGGGCGCGAGCTCGTCGATCCGGTCCGGGCGCACGTAGAGGTAGCCGCTGCCGATCGGGCCGCACAGCCACTTCTGACCCGACGCTGCGTAGAAATCGCACCCGAGCGCGGCGACGTCGACTTCGACGGCCCCGAGCCCCTGGGCGCCGTCCAGCAGGACGGGGGCGCCGCTGTCCGCCAGGGCCCTCGCGTCCACGACCCGTCCGGTCTGCCAGCCGACGTGCGAGCAGGCAACGAGCCGAGTGTCCGGGCCCACGGCGTGCGCCAGCTCGGCAAATGGGGCGACGCGCAACTCGATCCCGCGGCGCCGGCGCGCCATGGCCAGCGGGGCGAGCAGGCCCGGGTGCTCCTCGTCGCTCGTCAGTACTTCGTCGCCGGGACGAAGGTCGAGGCCCGAGATCACCGCGTTGACCCCGTCCGTCGTAGCGCCGGTGAGCGCGACCTCCTCGCTGGATGCGCCCATCAGGGCGGCCACGCGGGCCCGCAGGCGGTCGCCGAGCTCGAGCAGCAGGTCGAAGTGAGCCTTGCCTCCGCGCCCGCTCTCCAGCGCGTCGTCGAGCTGCCCGCGCGCGGCGTCGGCCGCGGCCCTCGGCACGGGCCCGACCGAGCCGGCGTTGAAGTATGCGACCCGCTCCAGCACCGGGAACTCGGAGCGCAGGTCGGCCGCCACGGCGGGGATACTAGGCTCCGCGGCCGTGATCATCGAACGGTCAATGCACGACGACTGGCTGTCGAACTCCTACCTCGTGGCGGACGAGCCGGGAGGCCACGGCGTCATCATCGACTCCGGCGCTCCTTCGGCCCCGCTGCTCGAGAAGGTCGAAGAGCACGGGCTCACCGTCTCGCACCTTCTGCTGACCCACCACCACGCCGACCACGTGGCCGAGAACCACGTTTACAAGGAGCGCTTCGACGTCGAGATCCTCGCCCATCCCCTCGAGGCCGAGCGCCTGCTCGACGTCGACCGCAAGATCGATCCCGGCGAGCGGGTGGTCGAGGTCGGTGGCCTGCAGATTGATGCCCTGCACACGCCGGGCCACACCGACGGGATGCTCAGCTTCGTGGTCAACGGTGCCGACGTGTTCACCGGCGACACCCTGTTCAAGGGCTCGGTTGGCGGCGTGCGCGCGCCCGGGGCGACCAGCTTCGAGGACCTCAAGCACTCGGTGATGGAAGTGCTGATGGGCCTCGATCAGTCAGTGCGCCTGCACCCCGGCCACACCGATCCGACCACGGTGGCCGACGAGTGGGAGGGCAACGCCTTCATCCGCGTCTGGCGGGGCCTGGACTCCGAGTCCTCGGAGAGCTGCACGGTGTGGGAGGACCCCGCCACGCTGGTGCTGTGGGGCGCCGACTACGACGGCGGCCACAAGGCGTGGATCCGCTGGGAGGGGTCGGGCGAGGACGACATCGTGCCAGGCAGCCAAGTGGTCCGGGAGGGCTGAGGTGTCACCATTTGAGCAGCGAGCGCGCTTCGGCTGATCCCGGCCGAGAGGCGGAGGTCGTCGTCGTAGGTGCGGGGGCCGCGGGGCTTGCGACTGCCTGTGTATTGGAAGCCGGCGGGCTCAATGTCCGCGTCATCGAGCAGGGGACGCGCGGTGGGGAGAGTTGGTGGCATCGCTACGAGGGGCTGCGCCTGAACACCGTCCGCTGGCTTTCCGACCTGCCCGTAGGCCGTATGCCCTCCCAGCATGGACGCTGGCCCGCCCGCGAGCAGTGGGCGAGCTACCTCGAAACCTACGCACAGATGCTCGCAGACGTTCGCTTCGGCGTGGGCGCTGAGCGGCTCGAGCGGATCGACTCAGGCTGGCGGATCGAAACCACCGCCGGGCCGATGTACTCGCGCTACGCGGTCATCGCCACTGGGCACGATCGCGTCCCCGTGATCGCCGATTGGCCGGGCGCCGACTCGTTCTCCGGGCGGCTCATGCACTCGAGCGAGTTCCGCCGGTCCGACGACCTCAAGGGGCGCGATGTCCTGGTCGTGGGCACCGGCAACTCCGGCGCGGAGATCGCAGCGATCCTCGCGGCCGATCCAGCTAAGCGCGTCGCGATCAGCGTTCGCACGCCTCCGCTGATTCTCAAGCGGGATATCGCCGGGATACCTGTGACGCTGTTCGGCGAGCTCGCTCGGATTGCGCCGGATGCGTGGGTCGACTGGGTGGGTAGGGCCATCCACAAGCTTCTGTGGGGAGACCTCGAGTCGTTCGGGCTGAAGGAGCCGGAGAAGCGTCTCTCGGCGATGCGCCGCACCTACTACTCGCCGCCGCTTGACAGCGGCTTCGTCGATGCCGTCAAGGCCGGCGAGATCGAGGTCGTTAGCGCGGTCCGCTCCTTCGACACCGAGCGAGTCCTGCTCGAAGGCGGCGAGGTGCGGACGCCCGATGTGGTGGTCGCGGCGACCGGGTTTCGCCCGGGTCTCGAGCCGCTGATCGGCCATCTCGAGCTTCTCGACGATGCAGGCGAGCCGTTGACCGAGGAGGGCGAGAAGCAGGGGCTCTTCTTCGCCGGCTTCCGCTTCGGGCTCTTGGCTTTGCTTCCGTATCTCGAAGGCGACGCCTTGCGGATCGCGAGGTCGATCGGGGCCGCGGCCCCTTCTTCGAACTTCGAGCGCCTCAGACGCCCGTTGAAGCTCAGAGGCATCCGACCGTGAGCGGTGCGCCAGCCCTCATCACCCGCGCCGCTGACTATCGGCCGGCCAGCCGGCGGTGCGAAGAACGACCCCCAGCGACGAGGGCGGCCCCGGCCAGGCCGAGCGGATCTCCTCCGTCGAGCGCGTGCGGAGCAGCCAGCGCAGCGCGAGGCCGACGAGGATCGCGTCGTCGAGCACTCCGACCACCGGGATGAAGTCGGGGACCAGGTCGAAGGGCAGAGCCAGGTATCCGAGCAGTGCAACGAGCGCGATCCGCTGAGCGCGCGTCGTCTTGGGGTCGGCGATCAGACGCCGAATCAAGCGCAGGCAGTCGGGAACGAAGCCCGCCAGGGCGCGCGCGTTGGTCCGGTGACCGAGCGCGAGCAGCGTCAGGACCGCGGCGGCATAGGCGAACGTCGCAATGGCGAGCAGGCCCCAGGGGACGAGGTCAACGCCTAGCAAGGCAATCAGCGTGGATCGGTTTCAGCCCTGCCGGGCAGGGATCCCGGCGAAGCGAGGAGTGCGCCGTTTGTAGTCGGTGTACTCCTCGCCGAAGGTGCGCGCGAGGTGCTTCTCCTCGAAGCAGAGGTAGACCCGAAAGACGACGATTCCAGCGACGGCCAGCACGAGCGAGAGGCCAGAATCCCCTAGCAACGCTGTCGCGATCCCCGCGAGGCCGATGCCGAGGTTCTGGGGATTGCGGCTGTAGCGAAACGCCCCCTCGGTGATCAGACGGTCCGGCTGGGTGCCGTTCATCCGCGCCAGTGAGCCCATCGAGACGATGCCGGCGAGGTCGATCGCGGCCCCGGCCACCAGCAGCGGTATGCCGAGCGCGAGCGATAGCAGGGAAGGGAGTCCGAGCTCCCAGGTGCCCGCGACCGCGGCAACCACGACCAAGGTGGCCAGAAGACCGTAGAAGATCCAGACGGCCCAGACTGTCGTCTGGCTCAACTCGACGTCGCGCCGGTACTCGCGCCGGACCCGTGCCAGCAGCGGCACCGAGGCGAGCGCCCAGAGGACCGCTGCGATAAGCAGCGCCACTTCCATCACGACCGTCCCGCCGCCGCGAGCACCGCCTGCGGATCGTCGGTGAACACCGCCTCGCAAGCCTCCGAGCGGAAGCGGTGCCGGTGGTCAGGATCACGACCGCGGCGACGATGACCCCGACCGAGCCGGCGAGGTCGGCGAGCACGTGACGCAGCGCGGCGGACACGTTGAGGCTCTCTTCGCCGCCCCGCGAGAGAACCCAGGCAGCGCCGAGGTTTACCGCGAGACCGATCACGGCGATCAGCAGGACCGTCCCGTCCAGCACCTCGGGCGGATCCTGGAGGCGCTGGAAGACCTCGTAGAAGATCCACAGCGAGATCAAGACCAGGGTGAGGCCGTTGGCGAGGGCCGCGAGGATCTCGGCGCGCGGGTAGCCGAAGCTGCCGCTGATGAACGGTCCGGTGCGTGGCTGTGGGAGTGGCCCTCGCTCATCAGATGGTGCCTAGCAGTCCGAGCATGCTCCCTGCTCCTGCGGGTGGGCGGGGAGAAGGGTTTCCGCGCAGCACCCCTCGCCGCGCCAGGTCTCGAGTCCCTCTCGGACCGCAACCGCGGCGATCACCAGAGCGGCGAGCGGATCGAGCCACCACCAGCCGGCGAGCGCGTTCCCGGCGAGGCCGATGAAGACGGCACCGGCCAGGTAGGCGCAGAGCAGGTTCTGGGTGCCCTCTCCTCGGGTCGCGCTGGAGCCGAGCGTCTCGGCCAGCCGCTGCTTGGCTCGGCCCAGCGCAGGCATCACAATCACGCTGCTCGCGGTCAGCGCCATTCCGAGGGCGCTGACATCCGGTCGCTCGCCGAGCGTGAGCGCCTGGATCGCCTCGAAGGCGACGTAGGGGGCGAGCAGAAAGAACTGGACCGCAACCAGCTTCTGCGCGCGATCCTCCGCCGCGTCGGAATGAAGACGCCCGCCGCTGAAGCGCCAGACGATCACCAGACTGGCCACACCCTCGATCACCGAGTCGATCCCGAAGCCGAGCAGCGCCACCGAGCCGGACAGGAGCGCCGCCGTAAGCGCGAGCCCGCCCTCGAGGCTCATGTAGGCGAGGCTGAACCACGACAGCGCCCTCGCCCGCCGGGCGGCGCGGAGCCACTCGGCACCCCGATCCGTTCCGGTGCCCTCAAGTCGTGCGGTTGCGGGGAGACCGCTCACGTAGCCGCGGCTTCCGGTGCCCGCGCGGTCAGCGCGTCGACCAGGGCGCGGCCGTGGCCGGTGAGCTCGTAGAGGACCATCTTGCCCTCGCGGCGGTTCGTGGCCATCCCACTGCGGCGCATCAACCCCAGGTGGTGGGAGACGAGCTTCTCCGAGCGCCCGACGATCCACGACAGATCGCAGACGCACAGCTCGCCGCCGTCGCGCAGGGCGAGTGCAAGTGCGAGCCTGGTCGGGTCGGAGACCGCCTTCGCC
>JBBSLY010000106.1:0-5884 GCA_038233455.1 Solirubrobacterales bacterium
CCGAGGCCGTAGCGCAGCTCGAGCACGCGCCGCTCGCGGTAGGAGAGGTTCTCGAGCGCCTCGCGCAGCGCCTCCTTGGTGAGGATCTCGGCGGCGCGCTCATACGGAGACTCGGCGCGCTCGTCGGCGATGAACTGGCCGAACTCCGACTCCTCCTCGTCGCCGACCGGCTTCTCCAGCGACACGGGCGCCTGGGCGGAGCGCTTGATCGAATCGACCTCGTCGGGCTCGATGCCGGTCACGGCGGCGATCTCCTCGGGAGTGGGCTCGCGGCCCAGCTCGGTGACCAGCTTGCGCTCGGCACGCCCGATCTTGTTCAGCTTCTCGACCACATGCACAGGGATGCGGATCGTGCGCGCCTTGTCGGCGAGCGCCCGGGCGATCGCCTGGCGGATCCACCAGGTCGCATACGTGGAGAACTTGAACCCCTTGCGGTAGTCGAACTTCTCGGCCGCGCGTACGAGGCCGAGGGTGCCCTCCTGGATCAAGTCGAGGAACGGCAGCCCCTGGTTGCGGTAGTTCTTGGCGATCGAGACCACCAGGCGCAGGTTGGACTCGACCATCTTCTGCTTGGCGTCGAGGTCGCCGCGCTCGATGCCCTTCGCGAGGGAAACCTCCTCGGCGGCGGTGAGCAGACGCACCTTGCCGATGTCCTTGAGAAACAGCTGCAGGCTGTCCGTGGTCATGTCCGGCTTGAGGTCGATCGTCGCCTTCTTGCGCCGCCCGCGCTTGTCGGGCGCGCGCTCGACCTGCTGGGAGGCGGCGAGGGCGGGATCGATCTCCTCGACCAGCTCGATCTCGGACTTCTCGAGGTGGGCGTGGAGGTCCTCGATGTCCCCCTCGTCGAGCTCGACCTCCGACAGGGCGCCCGCGACCTCGGCGTGCGTGAGAACGCCCGCCTGATGGCCCTTGGTCATGAGCTGCTTGACCTCTTCGAGCTCCTGGAGTTCGGCTATGGACATGCGGAAGTATCTACCTCGGGACGGGCACGGGCGCGTGGCCGGCGCCATTCAAACAGACGGTCGGAATCATAACGCTATCCTTTTTGAAGTCAAAGGAACGAGCCTCCCGGAGAGCGCTGACTAGCCAGTCAACCAGCTCCCTCTCTACCCGGCAAGCGCCAATCGGGTACAGGCGTGCACGGATCGTCCCCGCATCGAGCGGCTTTCCCCGGCTCGCCGGCCCTCATCCGGGCCCACCCGAACTAGACTCCGTCAGCGATGAGTCCCGACGACCCCGGCATGCTGGGCAACCTGCCGCGTTCGCGTCCCGGGCAGCGCAGCGACAAGCGTGCCGCAGCCCGGAGCGGACCCGCCAAGGGCTCGCGGCCGCCATCGCAACCTGCGCCAGCAGCCGAGGCGACCGGCGATCCCGTCGGCGGGGCGCTCAAGGCTGCGGCCAAGGGTGCGGCGACCGGTTTGCGCGTGGCCAACGGCGTGACCCGCGAGGTGTTGCGACGCCTCCCGCGCCCGTAGCGCGCTGCTGGTGGCCCCCGCCTAGATGACGCCCGCTCCCGCCGGCGAGCGCCACCGGTCGTTCTGGCGCGCCGTCAAGGACTTCTACTGGAAGGCATACGACGACAACCTGACCGGCATGTCGGGGATGGTCGCCTACAACCTGCTGCTGTCCGTGTTCCCGTTGGCCCTGATCGCTCTCTTCATCGCGGGACGGGTACTCGAGAGCGGCAACCTGGAGGAAAGCGTCTTCCAGGATCTGCGCCAGCTGTTTCCTAGCGCCACCGACGCCACCCTCGATCGCGCGCTGAGCAACGTGCGCAACCGGTCGACGTCCTTCGGGGTCGTGGCGCTGCTCGCGGCCATCTACATCGGCTCCTCCTTCTGGGGGGCACTCGACACCGCGTTCTGTCGCATCTACCACGGCGACTGTCGCAGCTGGCTCAAGCAGAAGCGCTTCGCGCTCGCGATGCTCGGGTTCGTGCTGCTCTTCATGGCGGCCACGGTCGCGGTGCCGGCGGTGCAGAGCCTGCTGCTCACCCGCGCCGAGAACCTGCCGCTTGGGCTCTCCGACGTGCCCGGGCTGATCTATGTGCTCACGCTGGCGGCCGGCCTGCTGATCACCTTCGCCGTCCTGTGCCTTATCTACACCACAGTTCCGAACCAGCGCGTGCCCTGGCGGGCAATCTGGCCCGGTGCCCTGGGCGCGACGGTCGCCATCGGCGTCGTCGACTATGCGTTTCCGTTCTACCTGTCGTCGGTCTCGACCGCGCGCTTTGGCACCACGTTCGTGTTCATCGTGATCGTGCTGATCTGGTTCTACGTGCTGGCGGCGATCATCCTCGGGGGCGCGACGATCAACGCCATGCGCCACGAGATCCACACCACGGGCACGCTGCGGTTGTCGCGCTACGAGACCTAACCCGCGATGGGGATCAGTCGCCACTGGATGGGTATGCTGGGGCCGTGATCGCGAGTCCCGGCGCCCCCCCACGGTGCGTCGTCATCGACGAGCATCCCGTCGTCCGGCACGGCGTGGAGGCGCTTGTCAACGACCGCTGGCCGGGGGCCGTGGTCGCCGCGGGACGCGACCTTGGATCGGCGCTCCAGGCCGCGGACGACTCCACCCCCGACGTCGTGGTCGTCGATCCCTGGAAGGCGGGCACTGACATCGGAGACCTGGTCGAGCGGCTGCAGGGCGGATTTGGCGCGAGCCTCGTGGTCTTCACTGCCGGCGGGGGCTCGCGGATGCTCAGCGTGGCGCTCAGGGCGGGCGTACGCGGCTACGTGCGCAAGAGCTCGCCTCCAGCCGACCTGATCCGCGCGATCGAGGCCGCCCAGGCGGGGGAGTTCTACGTCGACCCGGGCCTTTCATCCGCGCTCGTGCTCGAGGAGGGCGATCGCACACTCAGCGCTCGCCAGCGCCAGATCCTCCAGATGCTGGCCGACGGGATGCGTACCGACGCCGTGGCAAGCGAGCTGGGCCTCTCGACGGAGACCGTGCGCACCCACACCAAGCGCATCCTCGCGAAGCTCGAGGCGTCGACCCGCACTCAGGCGGTGGCGATCGGGCTGCGCCACGGCCTCATCGCGTAGGAGCGCCCGCGGTCACCTCCGGCTCCGGCGCGACGGCCACCGCGACCCCGTCCCCTGCCGCCTTGGCCGTGTACATCGCCTGATCGGCGGCGGCCAGCAGCGCGTCCGTCTCGGTCCCGTGGGCGGGGCAGGACACGACGCCGATCGCCACATCCGCGCCTGGCGACTCGCCGGCCCCCGCGCTCTCGGCTCGGACCGCCTCCGCCAGCCGCTGGGCCAGCAGTCGCGCGGACTCGCCCTCCTGCTGGGGCGCGAGGACGGCCAGCTCATCGTTCCCGATGCGGGCCGCCATGTCGATCGAGCGAATGGAGCGGCGCACCGCCAGCGCGGTTTGAACCAGCACCCGGTCGCCGGCCTGGCGCCCGTGAGACTCGTTGACCCGGCGAAGCCCGTCGATGTCGAGCACCAGGAGGGCGAACGGATGCCCGTAGCGCTCGTACATGGATACGGCCCTGGACAGTCCCTGCTGGAGGCTGGCGAGATCTGACAGCCCGGTGAGTGGGTCGCTCCCGGCCGTCGACTCCAGCTCCTGCGAGCGTCGCTCCAGCACCGCCTCCAGCGCTGCCGCTTGAACCGCTCCCACCGCGTCCGCCACGCCGATCGCCAGCTCGGCGAGGAGAGCGGGATCGAGCCCGTCTGGGTCGTCGCGCAGTGCCGCGAGGATCACGCCCTGCACGGCGCCGACGTCACGCGCGACCTCCACGGCACCGGAGCCGCTCGAGCCTCGCAGCTGCGCCAGCTTGTTGGCGCAGTCGCGGATCCGCGCCGCCGAGGCGCCAGCTTCCGCCTGGCCTCCGGCAACCGCGAGCACATCCGAGATCAGCGCGGGCAGCTCCTCGGCCAGGCGATCCGTGGGCAGCTCCCTGAGCTCGTCGAGGGACGCCCGCTCGATCAGGCGCACCAACCAGGCCTTGGCCAGCTGGTCGCGCGCGCGGTCGAGCCGCGCGAGTGGCCCGTTGGGCGAAGTTGTCGGCTTGCGATCGGAGGCTGGCAGCGGAGTGTCTCCTTCCCGGCCGGGACGATCCTACGATCGGTCCCGGCCGGAAGGGCGCCCGGCGCTGGCAAGATGCTCCCATGGGCGAGCCGATCGCGGTCGAGGAGGCGCGCCGGCGGGTGCTCGGCGCGGTGCGCCGGCTCGACGGGGAGTCGGTGTCGGTCGACGCGGCGCTCGGACGGGTGCTCTGCGAGGAGGTCGTGAGCGAAGTCGACGTGCCGCCCTTCGACAACTCGGCCATGGATGGCTTCGCGGTGCCGGCCGGCGCCGCGGGCGCGCTCGAGATCGTCGCGGAGTCACGCGCGGGCAAGCCCGCCGCCGAGCCGCTCGCCGCCGGGGCGGCCGCACGGATCTCGACCGGCGCGGCCGTGCCCCTGGGCACGGCGGCGGTCGTGCCGAGCGAGGACGCGACAGAGGAGGCCGGGAGCGTGCAGGTGCCCCCCCGCCCGCCCGGCGCCAACATCAGGCGCCGGGGCGAGGACATCGCCGCGGGCACGCCGGTGCTCTTCCCGGGGCTGCCCCTCGGGCCGGCAGCGCTCGGGGTCCTGGCAAGCGTGGGCCACACCACCGCGGTGTGCGCCCGCCGCCCTACGGTCGCGATCCTCGCCACCGGCGACGAGCTGGTCGAGCCCGGGCGCGAGCTCGGCCCGGGGCAGATCTGGAGCTCGAACACGCCCGCGCTGGCGGGCCAGGTGACAGAAGCGGGCGGCGTGGTCGAGCGCAGGGCGCACCTGCCCGACGATCTGGCCGCCACCAGGCTCGAGCTGGGCGAGGCGGCAGCGCGTGCCGATCTGGTCGTGGTCTCGGGCGGGGTGTCCGTCGGGCCCCATGACCACGTGAAGGGCGCGCTCTCAGAGCTCGGCGCCGAGACCGGCTTCTGGGGGGTTGCCCTGCGGCCGGGAAAGCCGACCTGGTTTGGCCTCCTCGGCGCGGGTGAGCGCTCGACGCCGGTGTTCGGCCTGCCCGGCAACCCGGTCTCGGCCATGGTCTGCTTTCAGCTGTTCGTGCGCCCGGCGCTGCGCGCGATGCAGGGCGCCGACCCCGAAGCCACGAGGACGTGCGCCGTGCTCGACGCGGACATCCCCCGCCACCCCCGGCGCGTCCAGGCGGTCCGCTGCCGCCTGAGTCGCAAGGACCAAGGCCTCCACGCCGAGCCGACGGGGCCCCAGGGCTCGCACGTGCTGACCTCGATGCTGGGCGCGGACGCGCTCGCGCTGGTGGAGTCCGGCGAGGGCTCGGTGCTGCGGGGCGAGCAGGTGACCGTGGAGTTGCTGGCCTGAGCTCCCGCCATGCGCATATCCTGCCCGCCGTGAGAGAACGCGACCCCAGAGGCGTGATCGGGCGGCGGGCGCGGGCGCGGGCGCGGGTGAAGATCCTCGACGTGCCCGAGTCCGGCTCCGCGCCGGACGGCAGCGTGAGCACGATGCAGGAGGCGGAGGTGACCCTCCCGCGTTCGGAGCTCGACCAGATCTGGAGCCCCGAGTACCTCGAGCGCCTGGCGGCGACCTACTGGCGGTTTCTGACCCGGGTATCGCTCGGCCTGCTGCGGGTGCGCTACAGCCCCGACGGCCGCGACATCGTGGTGCTCGGCCGCCGGTTGGTGCTGCTCACCTTCCACCCGCCCGACTACGAGGCGCAGGCCGACTGCGGCACCGTCACGTGGCGGATCAAGCAGGGCCTGCTGGTGGCCCCCAGCGGGCGCACCAAGGGCTACCTGAGGCTGTCGGTCAAGCGCCCGCCGGCCGACGGAGAGGAGCACCCCGGAACCGACCTGATCACCGGCACCGTGACCTCCGAGGTCGCCAACTTCTACCCGCTGATCGCCGGCTGGGGCTGGTTC
>JBBSLY010000107.1:0-5880 GCA_038233455.1 Solirubrobacterales bacterium
CCTCCGCAGGAGGCCAGGGACTTGGAGAAGGTGCCCATCCGCAGGTCGACCTCGTCCGCCACGCCGAAGAGCTCGCACGCGCCGGTGCCCGTGGCCCCGAGCACGCCGACGCCGTGGGCCTCGTCGACCATCAGGCGGGCCCCGTGCTCGCGGCACAGCGCGACCACCTCGGGCAGCGGCGCCAGATCGCCCTCCATCGAGAAGACCCCATCCACCACCACCAGCGCTCCTCCACCGTCCGACTCCGAGCGCTGGAGCATCTTCTCCAGCTTGTCCAGCCGGTTGTGGCGGAAGGGGCGGATGCGCGCCCGCGACATCGACACCGCGTCGAGGATCGAGGCGTGGTCCCCCGAGTCGCAGATCACCGTGTCGCCGGGGGCCAGCAGCGTGGCGATGCAGCCCACGTTCGCCTGGTAGCCGGTGGTGTAGACGATCGCGTCCTCGGTCCCCATCCAGTCCGCCAGCTCTGTCTCGAGCTCGATGTGCAGGGGCGTCGTTCCGTTCATGAACCGCGACCCGGTCAGCCCCGTGCCGTAGGCCTCCAGCGCATCGCGGGCCGCCTGCTTGACGGCCGGGTGGGCGGTCAGGCCCAGATAGTTGTTCGAGCCGAGCGTCAGGCGCTCGCGGCCCTCCATCTGCACGAGCGGACCGGGCTCGCCATCGACCTGGCGAAAGTAGGGCAGCAGGTCGTGCTCGCGTGCGGCCGCGAGCTGCTCGAGGCGCTCGTGGCTGCGGGCCTTCTCGAAGAGATCGGGGCGGGGCATGGCAGATAGGGTGCCACGCCGTGTCTCGCGTCGGAGTCCGGCCCGTCGAGTCCCGCGCCGATCTGCGGGCCTTCATCGACCTGCCCTACCGCCTGCACTCGGGCTCGGCGCAGTGGGTGCCGCCGCTGAAGGTCGAGCGGCGGATGTTCCTCAACGAGCGGTTCAACGCCTACTTCTCCCACGCCGAGGCCCAGCTGTTCCTGGCCCGTCGCGAGGGCCGCGTCGTGGGCCGCATCAGCGCCCAGATCGACCACGCCTTCAACTCCCATCAGGGCAACGCCTGGGGCCAGTTCGGCTTCCTCGAGGCCGAGGCCGATCAGGAGGTCTTCGACGCGCTGCTCACCACGGCCGCGGAATGGCTGGCCGAGCGGGGACGCGACCGGATGGTCGGCCCGATGGACTTCTCCATGAACGACGAGAGCGGCGTGCTGATCGAGGGCTTCGACCGCGAGCCGTTGATCAAGCAGCCCTGGCACCCGCCCTACTACCAGCGCATGTGCGAGGCGGCGGGCCTCGGGAAGGCCGTCGACCTGCTGATGTGGGAGCTGCGCATCGCCGATCGCTCGAAGGTCGTGCCGGCACTGGTGGAGATGGCCGAGCGCTTGGAGCCCGACCACGGCATCCGCATCCGCAAGATGTCGCGCCGGCGCCTGGGCCGCGAGATGGAGCTGTTCGGCGAGACCTACAACGAGGCCTGGAAGGACAACTGGGGCTTCGTGCCCTACTCCGAGGAGGATCTGAAGCACTACGGGCAGGAGCTGCAGCTGGTCTATGACCGAAACTGGTTCATGGTCGCCGAGCTTGCTGACACCGGCGAGAGCGTTGGTGTCGCGATCACCGTCCCGGACATCAACCAGGTGCTCAAGCGGATGGGCGGCAGGCTGCTGCCGTTCGGCTGGTGGCACTTCCTGCGTCGGCGGTCGATCATGGATCGCGTGCGGGTGGGCTTTCTCGGGGTCAAGCCCGCCTACCAGCACACCGGCGTGGCCGCCGGGCTCTATATCGAGCACTTCGACATGGCCGAGCAGACGCCCCAGACGTGGGGGGAGATGGGCTGGATCCTCGAGACCAACGACGCCATGAACCGCGGCATGGAGGGGATGGGCGGCCGGGTGGTCAAGCGTTACCGCGTGTACGAGCGCGAGCTGTGAGCGTGGGGGGCGGCTGGCCGTGGCGCCGCGGGGGCGGCCGGTCGATCATGATGCGTCGATCGTGGGCACTTGACCACGCGTACGGGGGGTAAACGCCCACGATCCGCCACGCCTGCCGCCGCCGCGCCGCCGCGGCCGCGCCATCGGCGGGTTCCCGCTCGGCAGCGATATACACTCGACCGCGTGGCGGACCAAACCGACAGCGGCCCGGATCCCGACGCCGATCCCGAGCCCCTCGACGGTGAGCTGGTGGCCGAGGTGCGGGCTCTGCCCGTGCTCGCCGGCCCCGATAGCGGGGCACAGATCACGCCCCCCCAGCCCGCCACGCTGCCGGCCACGGTGGCCGCCGCCACCGGCGGCTTCCTGCTCGGCGTGGCGGCGTTCGTGCTCGTCCGGGTACTGCGTCGCCCGTCGCCAGCTCGCCTCGCCCGGCGCCGCGGTCGCCTCGCCGCCAGGCGGCGCGGGGTCGATGTTCAGGCCACGCGGTCCTTCCTCGTAGACGTCCACCTGCTCGAGAAGCGCTGAGCGCGGCCACCACCCTCACCGGCGACGCCGCGGTGGAGCGCGACGCCGCATCTCACCCCCGCTCCGACGCCGTCGTGGAGTGCGACGTGGTGCCCTGCGGCCCCTACCGACTGCCACCCGCCGGCCGCGACGGGGTGATGCGCCGCTCTCGCGACGGCGTGCTCTCGCGTCTGGTGCACGTCCACGGGGAGCCCGTGTTCGTTCGTGCCTGGACGACGGCGGGGGCGGTGCGAATCCGTGCTCAAGGCCCCACCCGCGAGGCGACCGCAGGCGGCGTCGAACGCATGCGCTTCGCGCTTGGCGTCGATCATGACCTCGCCGCCTTCCACCGCGCCTTTCGCCGCGATCGCCTGCTCGGCCCACTCACACGCCGCGTGCCGTGGCTGCGCCCGCGGCGGCGCCCCGAGCCCTTCGAGGCCCTCGCATGGGCCGTCTCGGAGCAGCTGATCGACGGCGCCAGGGCTGCGGCCATCCAGCGGGCCCTCGTCGCTCGCCACGGCCCGCGCAGCCCGTGTGGCGAGCTGCGCGACGTGCCCGGGCCCGCCACGGTGGCCCGGCTCTCACCGGCCGAGGTGGAGCGCTGCGGGATGTCGCCCCGGCGTGCGATCACGCTCGTGCGGGCGGCGCGGGAGGTGGCCTGCGGCCGGGCACACCTCCAACAGCACGAGCCGGCGTGGCAGCGCCTGCGCACGATCCGCGGGATCGGTCCGTGGACGCTCGAGTGCCTGGCCTACCACGGCCAGGGCCGCGACGACCAGTTGCCGGCCGCAGACCTCGCCTACATCAAGCTCGTGGGCCGCGTGGAGCGCCTCGGCCGGCGGGCCACCGAGGAGGAGGTGCGCGAGTTCTTCGCGCCGTATGCGCCCTTCGCCGCGCTCGCCGGCACCTACCTGGTCTACGGAGTGCACTCGGGAATCCTGCGGATCGCACCCCGCTGAATTCGCCACCGCCGCTGGTGAACCGGGGCGACGGGGTTTCGCGCGCCGTAACCTGCCCGCACTACCATTGACGGCATGGAAGCCAAGCAGAACAAGACCGAGGACCAGTGGCGCGACGAGCTCGACCCCGACCGCTACCACGTGCTGCGCGAGAAGGGCACCGAGCCGCCCTTTACGGGCGCATATACGCACTCCAAGGAGACTGGCATGTACCGCTGCGGGGCCTGCGGCGCCGAGCTGTTCTCCTCGGACACGAAGTTCGACTCGGGCACCGGCTGGCCGAGCTTCACCGAACCGGCGGTGGCCGAGGCGGTGCGCCTCGAGTCCGACAACAGCCTGTTCATGCGCCGCACCGAGGTGCTGTGCGCCGCGTGTGACTCGCACCTGGGCCACGTCTTCGACGACGGTCCCGGGCCCGGCGGCCAGCGCTACTGCATCAACTCGCTGTCGCTCGACCTGGACGCCGAGCCCGCGAGCGACTGAACCGGCCCTGCGAGCGGCTCAGGGCGTGGTCTGCGGGACGCCGCCGCCAAGCAGCGGCCCGAACCGCTGGGTCAACTCCGAGAGCGGCTTCGCGTTCTCCGGGGCCTCGACCTCGGGATCGGTGCCGACCTCCACCAGCGTGTAGTCCACCTCCAGCGAGCCGCCCTTGATCTGCCCGTCGCCGGTGCCCTCGGGCACGGTGAAGTCAGAGATCACCGACAGCCGCCTGGCGATGTCGTCATCGTCGATGTTGATCTCGATGTCGAGCTTGTCGATCGCGTCGGCGATCTTCTCGATGTCCTCGTCAGAGGGCTCGGGAATCTCCGGCACGGTCTGGCCCTGGCTCTCGAGCTGTTGGCGGAACGCGTCGGACTTGGTCACGGAGTAGATGTCACGAACGACCTTCTCCACGTCCACTGATCCGGTCACTGCCTGGGTCGGGTCCCCGCCGATCTCCTCGCCATCCTCGACTTGAGGGTCCTCGAGCCAGGTGGTCGGGTCGAGTCCGAGGGACTTCAGCGTGGGTTCGCCGGCGGACTTGTCGGGCTGCTGGGCCTGGTACTGGCGCTCGAACTGCGCGAAGAGCTCGGCTCCGACCTCGTACGCCTCACCTTGATACTCCACGTAGGCGTTGTCGTCGGTCACGGTCAGGCCCGCGTCCAAGCTCTGCCCGCCGCCCTTCGCGGTGATGTCCCAGTCGATGATCGGCAGCGTCTTCTCATCGCCGGAGTTGAACGGACCCGAGAGGTCGAGCGCCAGGGGACCGCTGAAGGACTCCAGGCCATCGATGTTGGCCTCGAGTTTGAGGTCCAGATCGCCGCTGTCGACCGTCTTGGAGAAGGCCTTGTCGAGCAGGGCCTGTGCGTCCTCGGACGAGCTGTCCCCGCATCCGGCTGCGAGCAGCGACAGCGCCGCCACCACGGCCGCCACGAGCGAAAGGCTGCGATGTCTGATCTTCACCCCCTTCATTTATAGGGGATATCCCCTGGAGATGGGACGGCTGCTCACAGCCCGGCACCCGGCAGGAGGTCGTTGGTGAACGCTCCCGTGGCGTCGGGGATCTCCGTGATCAGCCGGTTCTCCCTCATCCAGGCCGCGAACCTCTGCCACGCTTGGGGCTGGAGGTAGCCGAAGGGCTTGCCCCGTGGCGGTGAGAAGAGAGGCAGGGTCGCCTTCACCACCGCGCGCTGAAGCTTTGGGTCCAGGTCGGGGTTGGCCTCCAGCAGCCCGTCGATCGCGCGGTCGGGGTTGGCCTCGAGGTCGGCCGTTCCCCGCGCAAGCGCCCCGATGAACGCACGGATCCGCTGCCCGTCGCGCTCGAGCGCGTCCTCGTTGGCCACGATCACCAGCTCGTCATAGGTGGGAACCCCGGCGTCGTCGACGCGGATGATGCGCGGGTCGCGGCCCTTGAGCTCCAGGTCGGTGCCCTCGTAGTTCCAGAATCCGCCGAGGGTGGCGTCCACACGGCCGGTGAGCAGCGCAGGGGTCAAAGAGAAGCCGACGTTGCGCTCGGTGACCGATGAGGGGTCGATGTTGGCGTCGAGCAGGATCTCGCGCAGGTAGGCGGACTGGTAGTCGATTCCGGCCGTCCCGACGGTCTTGCCCTCGAGGTCCTTGGGGGTCCGGATGCCGGCCTTCGGCAGGGAGATGATCGAGGTGAGCGGCTCGCGCACGAGCGCCGCCACGGCGACGACCGGGAGGCCCTCGTCGCGGGCTCGCAGCACCTCCGGCTCGTAGGAGACGGCCAGGTCGACCCGCCCTGCCGCCACCTGCTTGATCGGGGCGGCGGGGTCCGCCGGCTGGCGGATCTCGACATCCAGCCCCGCACGTTCGAAGTGCTTGCCCGCCTCGGCGGCGTAGATGCCGGCGTGGTCGGCGTTGGGGAAGAAGTCGAGCATCAGCTCCAGCTCGCTGCCCCCGCCGGGGCCGAGCTTGTCCACCTTCTCCCCACAGCCCGAAAGAGCACCGACGCAGAGGGCGACGAGCAACAGGGCGGGCAGGATGCGGGTCATGCGGTCC
>JBBSLY010000108.1:0-5856 GCA_038233455.1 Solirubrobacterales bacterium
GAGCACGGCCAGGGGCAGGGCGAGCCAGAACGACAGGCCTGCCTTCACGACCAGTATGCCCATCGTGTAGGCCCCGATCGCCATGAGCCCCGCCTGGCCGAAGTTCACGATGCCGGTGAAGCCGACGTTGATCTGCAGGCCGAGCGCGAACAGCGTGTAGGTGCCCGCGATCACGCCGACGCCGGTCCAGAAGCCGAGATCGCCGAACGCGTCCAGCGAGAGCCCCAGCGGCACGAGCGCCTCCATCACACGCCCTTCGCCTTGCCGAAGACTCCCTCGGGGCGAATGACGAGCACACCGATCAACACCACGAAGCCCACCGCGATCTTCCAGCGCGCCTCGATCACGAGCGTCGACCACTCGATCAGCAGACCGAGCACCAGCCCGCCGGCGAGCGCTCCGAACGCGTCGCCGATGCCGCCCAGAATGACGGCGGCGAAGATCGCAAGCAGCAGCGTGAAGCCCAGCTCGGGTTGGATGTTCGTGATCGCTCCCGCCATCACACCGGCCAGGCCGGCCAGTCCACCCGCAAATATCCATGTGTAGGTGATCACCCGCCCCGTGTCGATGCCCGCCACCTCGGCGAGGTCCTGGTCGTCGGCGAGCGCGCGCATCTGCTTGCCCAGGATGGTGAAGCGCAGCAGCATTCCGACCGCCGTCAGCACCACGATGCCCACCACGATCACGATCAGCTCGGTCTCCCCGACCCTGAGGCCGAGAAAGCGCACGGCTTGGCTGCGATCGACATCGAGGGTGCGGATCTCGGTTCCGGCAATGAACTGGATTCCGTAGCGCAGCAGCAGCGCCAGCCCGATCGACATCACCAGCAGCTGGAGCAGGCCCGCCTTTCGGGCGCGCATCGGGCGCCACATCGCCCGCTCGAAGGCGAGACCGAGCGCGGCGGTGGCGACCACGGCCGCGGCCACTCCGAGCACCAGCGGCAGCCCGAGGGTCACGTTCGTCAAAAACGCGACGTAGGCGCCAAAGGTCAGGAACTCTCCGTGGGCGAAGTTGACCAGCTTCAAGATCCCGTAGACGAGCGTGAGCCCGACCGCGCCGAGTGCGTAGATGGCTCCCAGGGACAGCCCGTTGAGCCCCGTCTGAGCCACAGGTTGGAGGCCGTGGAAGGCGATCAGGACGATGGTGATCACGGCCATCACCAGCGCCGCGGTACGCTCGGGGTAGCGACGGACCAGCCGCGCGCCGGAGCTGTTTCGCATCCGCTGGCCGAACGGGGCGCGGGCTGCGCCGGACAGGCTGCTCGCTTCCATCGGCCGGCATCCTACCCGCGGGTGCCGCACATGTGCGCGGGCGGCTATGGTTGCCGGCCGGAATACAGTTCGAGTAGGAGGGAAGCCGTATGAGAAAGCTTGATCCGCGGGCCTGGGCCGTCTTGCTCGGGATGGTCCTTGTGCTTGCCGGCGCCGGTTGCGGCGGCGACGACGAGTCGGACAAGCAGGACGGCGCCTCCAGCCAGGGGGACGCTGCGCTCGAGACGGTGCGCGAGGGCACGCTGACAGTGGGGTCCGACATCCCCTTCCCGCCGTTCGAGCAGGGGCGCGGGCCAGACTATGAGGGCTTTGACATCGACCTCATACGCGAGATCGCCAACCGCCTTGAGCTCGAGCTGCGCGTTCAGGACACCCCATTCGACACGATCTTCCGCGATCTGGGCCAGGGCAAGTTCGACGTGGTCGCTTCGGCCACCACGATCACGCCCGAGCGGGAGCGAGCGGTCGATTTCGCCAACCCCTACTACCTCGCCGAGCAGGCGATTCTCGCCGAGCAGGGTGCCGGCATCGCGGGCGTCGAGGGTCTGGCCGGCAAGACGGTCGGGGCCCAGAAGGGAACGACGGGCGCCGACTACGCCAACGATGAGACGGACGCCAAGACGGTACGCACCTACGGCGAGGCCGACGACGCCTACAACGCACTCCAGGCAGGGCAGGTCGACGCGGTGATCATCGACCTGCCCGCCGCCCAGCAGGCGGCCGCCGACAAGAATGGCCTCGAGGTGGTGACCTCGGTCGAGACGGGCGAGGAGTACGGCTTCGCGCTCCAGGAGGAGGCCGATTCGCTGCGCAAGGCGGTCAACGAGGCGCTCACCGAGATCAAGCAGGATGGCACCTACGAGGAGATCTACCGCGAGTACTTTGACAAGAAGCCGCCCGCGGAGATCCTGGACGCGACCCACATGCCCTCCTGACCTGAGCACCGTGTCGTTCCCGCGAGCGAGGGACGCCGAACGGCCTCCCTCGCTCGCGCTTACCTAGGGAGGCAGACGTGGACGTAGTCCTGGAGCAGTACCTCGACCTGAACCTGATGGGCGAGGAGTTCGGCTTCGTGTTCAAAGGCTTCCTGGAGACGCTCCAGCTCGCGCTCATCAGCGGGTTCCTGGCGCTCGCGTGGGGCCTGGTGCTCGCCCTGCTGCGTCAGCTGCCGGGCAAGCCCCTGGCTCCGGTGAGGTTTGCGACGATCGCCTATATCGACGCCTTCCGCGGCGTGCCGCTGCTGCTGGTCATCCTCATCATCTCGGGCAGCCTGCCCTTCGTGGCCGAGGGCCTGGGGCTGCCCCGCTCGGTCGGGATTCCCCAGTGGTTCGGCAAGCCCGATCCCTTCTGGTACGGAGTATTTGCCATCACCGTGACCTACGGCGCCTATATGGCCGAGGTCTACCGGGCGGGCATCGAAGGCGTACCACGCGGCCAGATGGAGGCGGCGCGCTCGCTCGGGATGAGCCACGGGCAGAGCATGCGCCATGTGATCGTGCCCCAGGCCGTGCGACGAGTGATCCCTCCGCTGCTCAACGACTACATCGCGCTGATGAAGGACACGTCGCTCGTCGGCGTGATCGCCCTTGTCGAGGTGGTCGAGGCCGGCCGTACCGTGCAGGCGGAGACCCTCAACAGCTCGGCCCTGACGCTCGGGGCGTTGATGTTCCTGGCTGTCACGATTCCCATGGCGCGGATTGTGGATCGTCTGCTGGCGGGCCAGCAGGCTCGCTTCACCCGCGGCGCTCCGTCCAGCGCCTAGGTTGCACGCGGACGTGGGCGATACGCTGCTCGAGCTGGAGGGGGTGCACAAGCGCTTCGGGGACCTGCATGTGCTGCGGGGCATCGAGTTGGCGGTCGCGCGCGGGTCTGTGGTGTGCGTGATCGGGCCGAGTGGCTCGGGCAAGAGCACGTTGTTGCGCTGCGTGAACCTGCTCGAGCCGCCTGACGAGGGCCGCATCATGCTTGGGGGGCGTCAGATCACCGGACAGACGGAGGACGGCGTGGATTTCGTGCGTCGCCGGGTGGGGATGGTCTTCCAGCAGTTCAACCTGTTCCCGCACAAGAGTGCCCTGGAGAACCTGTCGCTGGCTCAGACCAGCGTGCTTGGCCGCTCGGCACAGGAGGCCGACGACAAGAGCAGGGCTCTGCTGGAGCGAGTCGGGTTGGGCGACAAGGTCCACGAGTACCCCGAGCGGCTCTCGGGAGGTCAGCAACAGCGCGTCGCGATTGCGCGCGCGCTGGCGATGGACCCCGAGGCGATGCTCTTCGATGAGGTCACGAGCGCCCTCGACCCCGAACTCATCAAGGAGGTCCTCGACGTGATGCGCGAGCTGGCCGCCGAGGGCATGACGATGGTGGTGGTCACCCACGAGATGACCTTCGCGCGCGAGGTTGCCGACAAAGTGGTGTTCATGGACGAGGGCCTGATCGTGGAGAGCGGCTCGCCGGAGGAAGTCCTAGACCATCCGCGTGAAGAGCGCACGAAGCGCTTTCTCGGCCTGGTCTTCGAGCACTGAGGCCTACCGCCCCGTCGCCGCCCGCAGCGCGCGCGCGAGGTCGGGCTGGCGGAACTCGTAGCCGAGTTCCTGCAACCGCGCCGGCACCGCGCGAACGCCGGTCGTTACGATCGAGGCCATCTCGCCGTAGAGGGCCTTGACCGCCAGCCCGGGCACCGGCGCGACGGCCGGCCGGTTGAGCACGCGTCCAAGCGCCTTCGACAGCTGCTTGTTGGTGACAGGCTCGGGGGCCGTGAGGTTGATCGGCCCGGCGGCCGCCTCGGTGTCGAGGCAGAAGAGCAGCGCGGCGACGATGTCGTCGGTGTGGACCCACGGCACGTACTGCGAGCCGCCCGCCACCGGCCCGCCGGCGCCGAGCTTGAACGGGGGCAGCATCTTCTCCAGGGCCCCGCCGTCGGCTGAGAGCACGACGCCGGTGCGCGTCAGCGCGACCCGCATTCCCATCTCCTCGGCCTTTCGGGCCTCGGCCTCCCACTCGACGCATACGCGCGCCAGGAAGTCCCCGGCGGGGTCGGCTCCCTCGTCAACGCGTTCGTCGCCGCGCGGCCCGTAGAAGCCGGTGGCCGACTGGGACACGAGCACCGACGGGCGCTCGCCTTCGCCGAGGTCGCGCAGCGCGGCCACGAGGTTGCGCGTGGCCAGCACGCGCGAGTCGCGGATCTCCGATTTGGCGTCATCACTCCAGCGCTGGGCGACCGGCTCGCCGAGCAGGTGCAGGACGCCATCGCGACCTGCGAGCGCCTCGGCGGGGGGGACCTCGGCCTTGGGTGCCTTCCACTCGAGCGCATCGACGCCGGGGCCGAGCTTCTCGCGCGCGCTCACGGCGTCGCGTGAGAGCACGGTCACCTCGTCGCCTCGGGCCTCCAGCGCGGCCACCACTCCTCGGCCCAGGGTTCCGGTTGCTCCGGTCACGGTGACCTTCACGAGCTGTTCGACCTCCTTCAGGCTACGTGGGCAGGGAGAACTCGGCGGTGTCGTCGGACGTGCGAACCGCGCCTGTGCGCTCCGCCTCCTCTGCTACGGCCTTCGCGACCTCGCGGCTCACGTCGCGGTTGAAGACGCTCGGGATGATGTAGTCGGGCGCCAGCTCCTCGTCAGCCACCGTGGCCGCGATCCCGCGGGCGGCGGCCAGCTTCATCTCCTCGGTGATCTCGCGCGCACGCACGTCCAGGGCGCCGCGGAAGATGCCGGGGAACGCCAGCACGTTGTTGATCTGGTTGGGGTAGTCCGAGCGACCGGTGGCCATCACCGACACGTAGGGCTCGGCGTCCTCGGGGCGCACCTCGGGATTGGGGTTGGCCATCGCGAACACGAACGGGTCCGGGTTCATCCGCTGGAGGTCGCGCGCGGTGATGATGCCCGGGCCCGACAGGCCAATGACCAAGTCGGTGCCCTCGAGCACGTCGGCCGGCGTCCCCGACCGCCGGCCGGAGTTGGTGTGCTCGGCCAGCCACTGCTTGGGCGCGTTCATCGAGCCGGCCTCGTAGTCGTCGCGGCCCGCGTGGATCGCTCCGTAGCGGTCACACGCCACGATCTCGGTGATCCCCGAAGCCATCAGGATCTTGGCGACCGCCACCCCCGCGGCGCCCGCCCCGACCATCGCCACCGACAGTTCTTTCAGGGAGCGCCGGCCCAGGCGACACGCGTTGATCAGCGCGGCCAGCACCACGATCGCGGTGCCGTGCTGGTCGTCGTGGAACACGGGGATGTCGAGGTCTGCCACCAGCCGCTGCTCGATCTCGAAGCAGCGGGGAGAGGAGATGTCCTCGAGGTTGATCCCGCCGAACGTCGGGGCCATCAGCTTCACCGTCTCCACGATCTTGTCGGGGTCCTTCGTGTCGAGGCAGATCGGGAAGGCGTCGACGTCGCCGAACTCCTTGAAGAGCATCGCCTTGCCCTCCATCACCGGCATCGCCGCTTCTGGCCCGATGTCGCCCAGGCCGAGCACCGCCGTGCCGTCGGAGACAACGGCCACGGTGTTTGCCTTGATCGTGTACTTGAACGCCTTCTGGCGGTTCTCGGAGATGGCCGTACAGATCCGCGCCACGCCGGGCGTGTAGGCCATC
>JBBSLY010000109.1:0-5824 GCA_038233455.1 Solirubrobacterales bacterium
AGGCCGAGGGCGGGCTGCGGTGCCCGGTGCTCGCCGTCAACGAGTCGCGCCCCGACCGCACCTTCAACGACCGCTACGGCACCGGCCAGTCGGCGCTCGACGGCATCCTCCGAGCGACCAACCTCCTGCTGGCCGGCCACACGCTGGTCCTGTTCGGCTACGGCTACGCCGGCAAGGGCATCGCGCAGCGCGCTCGCGGGGCGGGCGCGGCGGTGATCGTGTGCGAGGTCGACCCCACGCGGGCGCTCGAGGCCCGGATGGAGGGCTACGAGGTGATGCCCTCCATCGAGGCCGCCGAGCGGGGCGACCTGTTCGTGACCGTGACCGGGTCCCAGGCGGTGCTGCGCAGCGAGCACTTCGAGCGCATGAAGGATGGCGCCGTGCTGGCCAACGCCGGGCACTTCGACGTGGAGATCGACCTGGCCGGCCTGCGGGCCGCCGCCGAGTCGGAGCCGGCCGAGGTGCTGCCGCTGGTCGAGCAGTACTCGGTGGGCGGCACGCGACTGAACCTGCTCGCGGGTGGGCGCGTGGTCAACCTGGCCGCCGGCGAGGGGCACCCCGCAGCGGTGATGGACATGAGCTTCGCCACCCAGGCCCTGGCGGCCGAGCACCTGGTCCTGTGCCGCGGCGAGCTAGAGGCAGGGGTGCTCGACGTGCCGAACGCCATCGACGAGGAGATCGCCCGGCTCAAGCTCGCGGCTCTCGGCGTGGAGATCGACGAGCTGACAGAAGAGCAGCGGACCTACCTGCACAGCTGGGAGCGCGACGCCTGATGCGTCGCCGCGCCCACCATCCAGCCGAGCTTCTAAGCGGAGCCGATCCGCGGCTCCGATCGCCTCTCCTCCAGGCGCTCCTTGCGCAGCTCGTCGGTCTCGGACTGGGTGAGCATCGCCGCGAAGAGGACGACCAGGGCGATCACGAAGGTCAGCGACTGCTCGACCATCATGATCGCGCCGCCGGCGTTCTGGTCGGTGATCGGGGCGAGGCCCCAGATCCGCGGCACGGTCGCGTAGTGGTCGTAGAGCAGGTTGTCAGACCAGGTGAGGTAGAGGCCGAGCGCCGCCAGCCCGAACTTGGCGGTGCCGATGTAGGCCAGCGTCGTCAAGCCGGTCAGGCGCCGGCGCATCGGCACGGGCGCGATCAGCGGCCACCAGACGGCGACGCCGGCTGTGAAGAACGAGGCGTGCTCGACGAGGTGGACCAGCGGGTTCTGCAGTGCCGCGTCGTACATCGCGGGCACGTGCCAGAGGTACATCAGGCCTAGCCACAGCGCGATCGCGATCCACGGGCTCGCGAGCGGGCCGAGGGCCTGCTCGACGCGCATCAGCCTGCGCGTGATCGGGCGCATCATCACGCGCGAGAGCGACAGCAGCAGCAGCGCCGGGGCGATGTCGCCCAGCAGCACGTGTTGGAGCATGTGCGCCGAGAAGAGGTAGTCCTCGCCGAGCCCGTCGAGTGGGCTGGCCAGCGCCGCGGCCAGCGCGACCACGGCCGCGGTAAAGGCGGCCGCCTGCGCCGGGCTCGCGCCGCGCGCGCGGGTTCCCGTCTCCCGGGTCTCGGCTCGCGCGCGGCGGAAGCGGCGCAGGTAGATAGCCACCAGCACAGCGATCGGAGCCAGCGCCAGCGGGTCCCAATGCAGCTGGGGCTCTGCGGCGAGCAGCACCGTCACCGATTCGTCGCCTACCACGGGCTCGATTGTCGCAGTGCGCGCCCACCTGTCACCGCGGCCCCGCGACCCTGCCCCCTGTGGTCGGAGCGCTCGATCGTCTGGTGTCCATCGTTGCCCCGTCGGTGTGCTGGTCGTGCGCTGCGCCGGCCCGCGCTGGCGATCCCCTGTGCACGCCATGCCGGATGAGCCTGCGGCGCCTGGGCCCGGAGCCCGTGTGCGTGGCCGGCGTCGAGGTCTGGTCGCCGCTTGCCTATGAGGGGGCTGCGCGCGCGCTGGTGCAGGCGCTGAAGTACCGCGGGGCCGTGGCCCTGGCCGGACCGATGGCGGCGCAAATCGTGGCGGGCGCTCCGCCTGGCCTGCTGGCGGCGGGCGCGACCCTGGTTCCGGTGCCGCTGCACCGCGCGAGGATGCGCAGCCGCGGGTTCAACCAGGCGGAGCGGCTCGCACGCGCGCTCGCGGCCCGGTGCGGGCTGGCGGTGAGCGACTGCCTGAGCCGCACCGGCCCCGCCACCCGCCAGGTGGGGCGTGACCGCGCGGCGCGCCTCGACGCCCCCGGCGCCGTCTCGCTGCGCCAGGGTGCGCGGGCCCCTGACCACGGCGTGCTCGTGGACGACGTCACCACGACCGGCGCGACGCTCGCCACCTGCGCGGCCGTCCTGAGTGCGGCCGGCGCGCGCCGGCCGGTGGCCGTCACCTTCGCGCGCACGCCCGGGAGGTGAGGCCGCGCGGCGAGCCTGCGCAGTGAACCACCCCGCACTTTCCGTCCAGCTGCCCTTCACAGGCGCCGTTCGCGGGTCTACCATCAGACGGCAGGAGAGCACGAACGCTAAACCGAGGAGAGTGCATGCGCATCAGCGTGAAGGGCCGCAACGTTCCGGTAAGCGACGAGCTGCGAGAGAGGGTGGACAAGAAGTTCGCCAAGACCGCGAGGCAGGTGTCCTCGCTGGCAGACATGGAGGTCGAGCTGTCAGAGGAGCGCAACCCCTCGATACGCGATTCCCAGGTGGCGGAGGTGACGCTTCACCTCAAGGGCGTGACCCTGCGTGCGCGTGAGGCGTCGACGGACTTGGCCCACTCGGTCAACCTCGCCGCCGAGGATGTCGCCCGCCAGGTCAAGCGCCACCGCGACAAGCGCCGCAAGCGCCGCGAGGCTCATCGGGCCTCGCCGCGAGCGGTGTAGCTCGGGCTCCCCGAAACCGACCGAGCCCCCGGCTCGGCGACCGGCCCTCGGGCACCGTCGAGAGGTGCCTGAGGGGCCTGGCCCGTTGCTAGCCTGCGAGAGCGATGGCCATATTCGAAAAGGCCCTGCGCGTAGGCGAGGGCAAGAAGTTCAAGGCGTTCGAGAAGAACGTCCAGCGCATCAACGCGTTCGAGCCCGAGCTGGAGCTGGAGTCGGACGAGGAGCTGCGCGCGCGCTACGAGGCGCTGCGCGAGCGAGCGCTCGGCGGTGAGAGCCTCGACGACCTGCTCTACGAGTCCTTTGCCGTAACCCGGGAGGCCGCGAAGCGCGCCCTCGGCCAGCGCCACTTCGACGTACAGCTGATCGGCGGGATGGTGCTCCACGACGGGTCGATCGCGGAGATGCGCACCGGCGAGGGCAAGACGCTGACCTCGACCCTGCCGATCGTGCTCAACGCGCTCCTCTCGCGCGACGAGGACGGCAAGCCGGCGCGCGGCAAGGGCGTGCACCTGGTCACCGTCAACGACTATCTCGCCCGCCGCGACGCCCTGTGGATGAAGCCCGTGTACGACCTGCTCGGGGTCACCGTCGGGATCCTGCAGTCCGACGACCGCGACTGGGACGAGAAGCGCGCGGCCTACGAGGCCGACATCACCTACGGCACCAACTCGGAGTTCGGCTTCGACTACCTGCGCGACAACCTCGCCACCGACATGGCTGAGAAGTCACAGCGCGGACACAGCCTGGCGATCGTCGACGAGGTCGACAACATCCTCATCGACGAGGCGCGCACGCCGCTGATCATCTCCGGCTCGCCCGAGCAGGCCGCCGACCTCTACTACCGCTTCGCCAAGCTCGCCCCGAGGATGGAGGCGGGCAAGAAGCCCGAGGGCATCGAGGCCAAGAGCAAGGAGTTCGAGGCCGACTTCGACTTCGAGCCCGACGAGAAGCACAAGACCGTCGCGGTCACCGAGCGCGGCGTCGAGAAGGCGGAGAAGTTCCTCGGCATCGACAACATGTACAAGGCCGAGCACGGGCCCCTTGTCAACCATCTCCAGCAGGCGCTCAAGGCCGAGGCGCTGTACCGCCGCGACAAGGACTACGCGGTGATCGACGGCGAGGTCAAGATCATCGACGAGTTCACCGGGCGCATCCTCGAGGGCCGGCGCTGGTCGGAGGGCCTGCACCAGGCGGTCGAGGCCAAGGAGGGGGTGGCGATCCAGGAGGAGAACCAGACCGTCGCCACGATCACCTACCAGAACTACTTCCGCCGCTACGACAAGCTCGGCGGCATGACCGGCACGGCGCTGACGGAGGCCACCGAGTTCATGAAGATCTATGAGCTCCAGGTGGTCGAGATCCCCACCAACCGGCCGATGGTCCGTGCCGACAACAACGACCAGATCTACAAGACCAAGGACGGCAAGTGGGCGGCGGTCGCGCGCGAGATCGCAGCCCGCCACGAGCAGGGCCAGCCGGTGCTGGTGGGCACGATCTCCGTTGAGGTCTCCGAGGTGCTGTCGGCCCAGCTCAACAGGGAGGGCATCAAGCACGCGGTGCTCAACGCAAAGCCCGAGTACGCGGAGATCGAGGGCGAGACGATCGCCGAGGCCGGCCGCCCGGGCGTGGTCACGATCGCCACCAACATGGCCGGACGGGGCGTCGACATCAAGCTCGGCGGCAACCCGGAGCACCTCACCGAGGTCGCCCTGCGCACTGAGAAGGCCGAGCCCGGCACGCCCGAATACGACAGCGCCTGGGACGCCAAGTTCCCTCACGTCGAGGCGCAGGTCGAGCGCGACCGCCAGAAGGTCATGGAGGCGGGCGGGCTCTACATCCTCGGCACCGAGCGCCACGAGTCGCGCCGGATCGACAACCAGCTCCGCGGCCGCTCGGGGCGCCAGGGCGATCCGGGCGAGTCGCGCTTCTACCTGTCGGCCGAGGACGACCTCGTGCGCCTGTTCGCCGGTGATCGCATCTACCGGATACTCGACCGGCTCGGCCCCAAGGACGAGAACGCCGAGGAGGAGCCGATCGAGGCCAAGATGCTCTCCAAGCAGATCGAGGGCGCCCAGAAGAAGGTCGAGGAGCAGAACTTCCTGATCCGCAAGCGCGTGCTCGAGTACGACGACGTGATGAACCAGCAGCGCGAGATCATCTACGAGTACCGCGACCGGATCCTCGAGGGCGAGGACATCTCACAGACCGCGCGCGCCCAGCTCGCCGACGTGATCGAGCGCCTCGCCGGCGAGTACCTCCAGGGCGACTTTCCCGAAAACTGGGACCTGGCCGAGCTCTACACACAGCTCGAGCAGATGTACCCGGTGGGCATCGACTTCGACGAGCTCGACACGCAGAACCTCGACCGCCAGACGCTGATCGACCGCCTGCGCGAGGACATCGTCGAGGCCTACGATGAGCGTGAGTCAGAGCTCGGCGGCGAGCTGATGCGTGCGCTGGAGCGGTTCATGCTGCTCCAGATCATCGACGAGCGCTGGCGCGAGCACCTGCACGACATGGACTACCTGCGCGAGGGGATCCACCTGCGCGGCTTCGCGCAGATCGACCCGCTCGTGGCCTACAAGAACGAGGGCTTCGAGATGTTCAGCGGCCTGATGAACTCGATCTGGGAGGAGTTCGGGCGCTACATCTTCGTCGTCGAGGTGGAGGCCGAGCCCACGAACGGCGACGCGCCGGCCGAGGCCGTCCAGAGCGGCTGGGGCGGCTCGTCCAACCAGAGCTCGACGGCGTCCTTCAGCTACGCCGGCGGCCGCGCGGAGGATCAGCCGAGCGCCCTCGCGGCGGCCCGAGCCGGAGGGGGGGCGGTGCCGGAGGAGATCGACGACGCCGCGATGTACGCCGCCGACGAGGTGTCGGCGCCGGTGCAGATCGAGACCCGCCGTGTGGAGGAGACCGTCGGGCGCAACGACCCCTGCCCCTGCGGCAGCGGCAAGAAGTACAAGAAGTGCCATGGC
>JBBSLY010000110.1:0-5796 GCA_038233455.1 Solirubrobacterales bacterium
AACACCGACAGGTTGATCACGTAGCCGGATGCCCCGACCGCGCAGAACTTGACCAGCTGGATCCAGTTGTGGCGGCGGCGCATGCCCGCCCGCACACGAGCAGAGGCGGCGGCCGTCGACTCGGGGGAGCCGGGTGCAAGGGGCTCGCCAAGGGTGCCCGACATTCCCGGCCTCGGGGTGCGGCTCACGCCGCCACCCCGAAGTGGTCGAGCACCATCGGAGTCACGTCTTCGATCGACCAACTGCCGGGCTCCCCCGCTCGGTCCGGGCCAATCCCGCTCATCAGCAGCACGCCCAGTGAGTCGCAGCGGTGCAGGGAGCCGTGGCTGCCACCGCCGACATGGTCGTGCCCGCCCCAGTCGGAGAACTCGTATCCCGGCTCCGCCGAGACGAGCACGTCCCCGGCGCGAGGACAGGTCAGGGCCGACCACAGCCGCCCGAGGCCGCGCGGGTAGTCCCCGCTGCGCACGAGTCCGGCGGCGACCTCCAGGTCGAGCACGGCCAGCTCGCCACCCAGGGTCCAGCCCGCTCCCCGCTCGTCTCGCGCTGCCTCCCCGGGGGCGAAACGAAGCTCGCCCCGGCTGCTCCGCACGACGGCCTCGCCGTTCGCGCGCCAAGCCACCAGATCGATCCCCGGCACACCCTCGAGCTCTGATCCGATCTGCGGCGCCATCGAGCCACGGCGATCCTCGTCCAAGATGTAGACCTGACCCGCGCGCGCCCCCGGGCACACGGCGAGCTCCGCGTCCTCGGGCGCCTGGTCCGCGGGTTCGAGAATGCGGTGGTGGTCCAGCGCGTCCGCCAGGCCGATCGCGGTCTCGATCGGGTTCTGGGAGTGGTCGGACATCACGATCACCGCATGCTCGTCGAGGAAGGCGTCGGGGCCGCCGCCGGCGTGCATGAGCCGGTCGAGCGCGCGGTCGGCCTCCGCGATCGAGTGGGGCTGTTCCGTGGGGCCGGCGCGGTGTGAATAGGTGTCGTTGTCAGGGAGCGAGAACAGGAGGAAGTCGAACAGGTCGTGCTCCACGAGGTGCGCGCCCACGCAGCCGGCGTGGCGGTCGCGCTGGCCGGGCATGCCGAGCGTCGAGAAGCAGCCGGTGGCCTGCGAGTCGAAGATGTCCGCGTAGAAGAGCTCGCGCGCGCCCCAGACGCCGTGGCGAAACTGCGCGGCCTCGGCCAGCCGGCTGTAGGGCGAGTCCGACGACGGCTGGTGGCGGTGGCGGCCACGGTAGATGAGGTAGGTGGTGCAGGCGGTGCGCAACCCGGCGTCGTCGAGGTATTCGAACACGGTCCGCCGCTCCTGGTTCAGGTGGGCGTGGTTCATGTTGTAGACGGTGTCCATGAGCGACCGGAAGATGCCAAAGGCACGGGTGGCCGGAAACGAGCTGCCGTACTCGACGTAGCGCTCCTCCCCCCGGTGGTACCAGTTCATCGAGGGGATCAGCGACTCGGCCGGGCCCAGGCCGGTGGCGATCGCCGAGGCCGCCACCGGCGTGATCGAGGGAAAGGTCGAGACGCAGTCGTCGATCAGCACGCCCCGCTCCATGATCGCCTCGAGCACCGGCGCGCGCCCCTCGGACACGGCTTGGCGCAGCGCTGCCGGGTCCAGCGCGTCGATCACCGCCAGGACGACCTTGGCCGGGGGTGCGCTCATTTCAGGATCCGCAGACCGGCGTACTTGCGCTCTCCCTGGCCCCGGCCGCGAAGCAGCAGCACGCCAAGCGCCACGAGCGCGAGAAGTGCCACCGGCGCGATGAAGATCGCGATCGCCGCCAGAACCAGCGCCGCCGCGTCGGCATAGACGGTCAGCAGGGAGGCGGGCCCCTCCTCGAGCCGCCCGGCCGCCCGTTCGAGGAGCCCGGTGACCGCCGCGTAGGCCAGCGCCGCGCAGAGGATCCCTCCGATGACGCCTGCGACGGCCGACCTCCCCCCTGCCGCCAGCGATCCGGCGAACAGAAGCGCGCCGAGCGCCATGCCCAATACACCGCCGGCAATGGTCAGCGCGCGACGGTTCACCCCCGAACGTTCGGCTGCGTACGAAACCACCGCCAGCGCCAGCACGGCAAAGAGGAACCCCGGCGACTCCAGGAACTGCCAGCCCGAGCCATCGAAGTCGAGGCCGATGTCCCCACGGGCGAACGCGCCGGCGAGCAGCGGCGGGAGGTACGGGCGAACGCCGGTGGCGCCGGCGAGGCCGGCGCCCTGGCCGATGTCGAAGAGAAGGCTCACGCGCGAAGGGGCCCTCCCGGTACGCTTCGGCGGCCTGACGATAGACGACCGCGGGGCCGGGGCCGCACCCCGGCAGGGGAGCCCTCCCGCGGTACAGGACGCCGGGCAAGAGCGGCGAAACTGAAGGCTGATGAGCTCTCCGAAAAAGCCCCCAGCGCGCTCCACCTCACGCGACCTGGAGCGCTACGCCGGGCTGTTCGCCTCGCGCACGCGGGTGATGACGTCGTCGGCGATGCGCGACTTGATGGCCATCACCGCCCGCCCGGACGTGATCTCGCTTGCCGGGGGACTCCCGGACACGTCCACCTTCCCCCCGGAGACGTTCGCCTCGGTGACAGCGAGGATCGCCAGGGAGTCCTGCGCGAAGGCCCTGCAGTACGGGCCCACCGACGGCTTGGAGGAGACGAAGGACTGCATCGCGGAGGTGATGGCCGCCGAGGGGATGCACGTCGACCGCGCGGACACGGTCGTGACGACCGGGGGCCAGCAGGTGATCGACCTGGTGACCAAGATCCTGATCGACCCCGGCGACGTGATCGTGGCCGAGGGGCCGACCTACCCCGGCGCAGTGCCGGTCTTCAACGCCTACCAGGCCGACGTCGTGCAGATCGACATGGACGCCGACGGCATGCGCGTCGACCTGCTCGAGGAGACCCTGGACTCACTCGAGCGCGACGGACGCCGACCCAAGTTCATCTACACGGTGCCCACCTTCCAGAACCCGGCGGGCGTGACGATGTCCCTCCCGCGCCGGCGCCGGCTGGTGGAGGTCGCCAACCGCCGCGAGCTGCTCGTGCTCGAGGACAACCCCTACGGCCTGCTGCGCTACGAGGGAGAGCCCCTCCCGCCCCTCTACGCCCTCGACGGCGGGGTGTTCGTGATGTACCTGGGCACGTTCTCGAAGATCCTGTCGCCGGGCATCCGCCTCGGATGGGTGGTGGCGCCTCCGCCCGTGCTCGAGAAGATCAACCTCGGGAAGCAGGAGGCGGATCTCTGCACGTCCACGCTCTCCCAGCTGATGGTGCAGGCGTACTTCGAGCAGGCGAACTGGAACGACTACGTCTGCTCCCTGACCGACATCTACCGTGCCCGCCGTGACGCGCTGCTGGGTGCGCTGGCCGAGCACTTCCCACCCGAGGCGGAGTGGACCCGGCCGGCGGGCGGGCTGTTCATCTGGGCCACCCTGCCGAGCTACATCGACACCAACGACCTGCTCGCACGCGCCCTGCGCGACGACGTGGCCTTCGTGCCCGGCGCCGCCGCGTTCCTGGACGGGCGCGGCCACAGCTCGATGCGCCTCAACTTCTCAGGGGCCGAAGAGGATCGGCTCCGCGAGGGGGTGCGCCGGATCGGCGAGGTGATCAAGGAGCAGGTCGCGCTCTACGGCACCCTCACCGGGCGGCCGGCGGGGACCGCTGGCCAGCAGCAGCCCGAGAGCGAGCGTGAACGCGAGGACGACCGCAAGGGCGAAACCGGCGGCGGCAGGCTCGTGGAGCTGCCGCGCCGCCGCGCCGCCCGGCGGCGAGCGGGCGGCGCATGAGCCGGGTCGCCGTGCTCAAGGGCGGGCGCTCGCTCGAACGCCAGGTCTCCCTGCGTTCGGGCGCGAGGGTGGAGGACGCGCTCGAACGGCTCGGGCACGACGTCGTCCGCATCGACGTGGGCCTCGACCTGATTCGCCAGCTGCGCTCCGAGGAGCCCGACGCAGCGTTCGTGGCGCTGCATGGCCGCGACGGCGAGGACGGCACCGTGCAGGAGCTGCTCGAGATCCTCGGTCTGCCTTACACCGGATCCGGAGTGCTCGCGTGCAGCCGTGCGACCGACAAGGTGCTCACCAAGCGCCTCATGATCGAGGCCGGGATCCCGACTCCGGAGTTCTTTGCGTTCACCCAGACCGCCTTTCGCGAGCTGAGAGCGGCCGAAACGCTGCCGGCCATCGCCGAGCGACTCGACTTCCCGATCGTGGTCAAGCCCTCGAGCCAGGGCTCGGCGCTCGGCATCAAGTTCGCCCGCACCCCAGACGACGTGCCCGCTGCGCTGGTGGCCGCCTTCTCGTATGACGGACGCGTGCTGCTCGAGCGCCACGTGGAGGGGCGAGATCTCGCCGTCTCGGTGCTCGACGCCGCCACCGGGGCGCAGACCCTGTCCGTGGTCGAGGCGGTGCCGCGCCAAGAGGACTTCTACGACTTCGAGGCGCGGTACGAGATCGGGCGCACCAACTTCGTGTGCCCGGCAGAGCTGCCGGCGGGCGTCACCGAGCGCGCCCAGGAGCTGGCGCTCGCATGTCACACGCTGCTCGGGTGCTACGGATTCAGCCGCGTCGACCTGATGCTCGACGACGCCGACGAGCTGTACGTGCTCGAGGTCAACCCGATCCCGGGACTGACCGAGACCAGCCTCCTGCCCCAAGCCGCCGAGGCGAGCGGCATCGGATTCGACGAACTCGTGTCGCGAATCCTGGAGCGCGCCTTCGAACGTGCGCCGGCCGCGGTGCGCTAGCCGGGCTCCTCGGTCTCCTCAGGCTCTTCGCCCTCTCCCGCGAAGTCCTCCGGCGAGACGTTGTCGAGGAAGTCCTTGAACTTCTCGACCACCTCTTCCTGGTCCTCCACCTCGTGCTCGAACTCGATTGCGGACTCGGTGATCACATCCTCGGCGGCGAAGATCGAGGCGCCCGTGCGCACCGCCAACGCGAGCGCGTCGGAAGGACGGGAGTCGATCTCCATCTCGCGCCCGTTGAGCTGCAGGGTGATCGCCGCGTAGAACGTGTTCTCCCGCAGCTCCGTCACGGCCACGCGTGTGCAGGAAACCTCGAGCTCTGAAAGCACGTCATTGATCAGATCGTGCGTCATCGGTCGCGGCGTGTTCGCCCCCTGAAGCTTCATCAGGATCGCGGCAGCCTCGGGGTGGCCGATCCAGATCGGGAGGAACTTGTTTCCGTCGCGGGTCTTCAACAGGACGATCGGCTGCTTGCCGACCATGTCGAAGCTGACTCCGTAGATGACCATCTCCTGCATGCGCGCGCAGCTGCTCCTCGTCCTGGCCGGTCCCGGGAATGGCACAGTCTAGTCATGCGCACGGCGCCACCTGAGCCCCATCGCGCCACCGCGGCGGACGCGGGACATGGCGCTAGAATCGCGCGCCGCGAGGGCGATTAGCTCAGCTGGTTAGAGCGCGTCTCTGATAAGGACGAGGTCCCTGGTTCGAGTCCAGGATCGCCCATCTCTCGGTCCTATGGCTTCGCCTGGCGGTGTCCTCGGTCGCGGACAGCCTCCAGGCTTGTCCGCTCCCTGCGTCCTAGCCAGACTCGCCCTATGACCGAGAGGTTCCAGGGCAGAGTCTGGGCGCCATGCTCGCCTTCCAACCGCGAGGCACCACAAAATCGCGAACCGAGACCGCGCGCCGGGGGCGCCTGCAGAGCGTCCTTCCGGCCCCTACGCGGCCTCTGTGAGGGAGGTGCCGTGGCGGCGCAGGATGCGTTCGGCCAGGGCGATTGCGTCGCCGGGGGTCTCGAAGGTCAGCTCGGCGCGGGCCCCGTCGCCCCGGGCGCGGACCTTGACCTCCTGGCCGAGC
>JBBSLY010000111.1:0-5719 GCA_038233455.1 Solirubrobacterales bacterium
CATCGGAACTGCTCGGCGCGTACGCCGATCAGCACCCCCAGCCGAAGAACTCGCCCGTCTCGATCTCGAGGTCGACCTTACGCAGCGCCTCGACCCCGTTGGGATAGCGCTTGACCAGGCCCGTGACGCTGAGCGCCGTGGCACCCCGCGGCGGGGGATCTTGTGGCGAGAAGGCGTCGGGCATGGTCGGGGAATGTAAGGCGGAGGCGAGAGGTGGGGTATTCAGGGTGGTCTCCTGTGCGGATCGGCGGGGGGTATCAGCACTGTGAAGCTTCAACCGTGCTTGAAGTCAAGGGCCGGATGGGCCGTGTGCGGACGGCGACGTGAACGCCCTCTACAGTGACGCCATCCTCGCTGCGCGCCACCCCTTGTGGACCTTCTGCCTCCTGTCGCTCGCGGCGCTCGGAGGCTGCGGCGGCAGCGATGACGGCACTGCCGACTCCGGCGGCGAGCCCTCCCCGGCCCAGGAGAGCGGAGGTGGCGAAGCGAAGCGGGTCACCGTCGCAGGCTCCGATGCGCTGCTGTGGGGCGAAGGCCCCTATGGCGTCGTGCTCGCACACGGCGCGGTGTTCGACGCCGCCAGTTGGGCGCCCCAGGCCGAGCTGATCGCCGAGCAGGGCATGGCCGCTCTCGCGGTCGAGGACATCAGCCCGGAGTCGATCCTCGCTGCGATGGAGTACCTGAAGGCCGAGGGCGGCGCCACCGAGGTCGCACTGGTGGGCGGCAGCGCAGGCGCCGACGCCATCCTTCAAGCGGCGGCCCAACGAGCAGAGGCGCCCGACCAGCTGATCCTGCTCTCTGCCAACTCAGAGGTCGCAGGACTGGGATCCGAGCCGAAGCTGTTCGTGGCCTCCGAGGACGAACCAGTGGCCGACGTGTCGAGAAGCCTTGCGCGAGGCGCCCGGGGCACCGAAAACGAGGCGCTGCTCCTGCCAGGCGACGCCCACGCCCAGAACATCTTCGACAGCGACCACGGCGAGGCCCTGACACGCACGATCCTGGATCGACTCAATCGGTTCACACCGCGCTGAGGTGCACGCCCGAGCCCTGTGGAGGCGACTTTTCGGCTCGCAGACCCGGCGGCGGCGAACCGGCCGCCAGGCCTGTGTGGCAATCCTGATGCTCGCTGCCCTCAGCTCGGGTTGCGCCGACGATGCGGGGCCAACAGCGACGCCCACCTCCTCTCCCACACCCGCTCGTTCAGCGGCGCTTGACCGGTCGCTCGTGGTTCAGAGGGACGTGGTCCGCTGGGCCGAAGCCAAGACGCTCACGGAGGCGAAGGCGAGCGCCGAGCGAGCGCGCAACCTCATCACGGGTCCCGACGTGCGGGAAGCCGGCGACGCGGACGGCGACGGCGAGCTCGGGACCGTGGCCGTCGGCCTGCTGCCCGGTGAGGGCGGGAAGCCGGGACTGGCCTCCCCCGTGGTCGGGGAGTGCGTGCGGCGCGACGTGCTCGGCGGCAGCTGGTCGGACCCCGTCGCCCGATGGGAGGAGGTGTACCGGCGAATCGAGCAGTGGGCGCCCGACAACAACACCTTCCCGGCGCTGCCCAGCCACGCGCAGCGGGTCGTCGGATGGGCGTCGCTGACGATCCAGGCCGACCGCCTGGCGCAGGCACGGGAGTTCTCGGGCCATGCTGCACTCCACGCGGACGTGGTCGTCGATGCACTCCGGGCGCCGCGGGCCGATCCCTGCCCGGGTGGCTGATCGCCGGCTGCCCCGGAGGGTTAGGGTCCGACCATGTCGGAACCCACTGCGGACTCGGCTGCGACATCCCCGCCGATGCGCGTCGCGGGGGCTCAGATCGAAAACGTCGTCGGAGACCTCGACGGCAATGCAGAGCGGATCCTGGACGCGATGCGCTGGGCGGAGGACGAGGGCGCCGATGTCGTCGTCTTCCCCGAGCTCGCGCTGACCGGCTATCCGCTCGCCGACCTCGTCCTGCGCGAGGACTTCGTCCAGCACGCGCTCGACGTACTGGAAGAGCTGGGCCGCGAGTCAATGCACACGGCCGCGGTCGTGTGCACGATCGACCGGGTGCCGCCGCGGCGCTCGTGGGACACCCGCGACCGCAGCCTGGCGATCGGAGCCGCGGTGCTGTGCGGAGGCCAGGTGCGCGGCGTCTACCACAAGATGCTGCTGCCAAACTACGAGATCTTCGAGGAGGCGCGCAACTTCGCCCCCGGCGACCGGCCGGACGCCCTGTGGCGGATCGGCGAGACGGTGGCGGGCATCTCGATCTGCGAGGACATGTGGTCGGGCGACGGACCGCCGGAGGCCCAAGCGGCGGCGGGAGCCCAGATCCTGCTGGTGCCAAACGCGTCGCCCTTCCACCAGGAGAAGCCCGCGGGCAGGCTCGCGCTGGCCAGCCAGGTCGCCAAGCGCAACGGGACTCCCGTCGTGTACGTCAACTGCGTCGGAGGCCAGGACGAGCTGGTGTTCGACGGCGGCTCGCTGGTCGTCGATGCCGACGGTGAGCTGGTCTACCGCGCAGCGCAGTTCGAGGCCGAGCGCTTCTGCGTGGAGGTTCAAGCCTCACCCCCCCGCCGCTGCTCGGGACACCTGACCACCGTCCACACGCGCCCCGCGCCGACCCGTCCGCCCCTGCCGGTGCGCGCGCTCGCTCTGCAGGGGTCCGAGGACTACCAGGTGTGGCAGGCGCTCGTCTTGGGCACACACGACTTCGCACGCAAGAACGGTCGCGATTCCGCGGTGCTCGGCCTCTCCGGGGGCATCGACGCCGCCGTGACCGCCGCGGTGGCCGCCGACGCGCTGGGGCCCGGCCGCGTGCTCGGCCTGGCCCTGCCCGGGCCCCACTCGCCCGAGGCCGACAGCCACGACGCGCAGCTGCTCGCCGCCGCGCTCGGAATCCGGTTTGAATGCGTCCCGATCGCCGACATCACGGCGCGGATCGAGGAGGGCCTGGCCGGGCTGCTCGACCCTCCGGTGCCGCTGGAGGCCAACGCGGCGCTGGAGGCCCGCACCAGGGCGGCGATGCTGTGGGCGGTGTCCGACCAGGGCGGATACCTCCCGCTGGCGACCGGCAACAAGACCGAGCTGTCGGTGGGCTCCGCGGCCGTGCACGGGGACATGGCGGGCGCTTTCGCGCCGCTGAAGGACTGCCCCAAGACGCTGCTCTACCGCCTCGCGCGCCTGCGTAACAACCGCGAGCCGGCGATCCCGCAGCGGATCCTCGACCGGACGCCCACGGCCCACGCCGAGGAAGATGGCGGTGGCCTGCCCAGCTACGAGGCGCTCGACCCGATCGTCGAGCGCTATCTCGAGAAGGGCGAAGCCTACGAGGAGCTGGTGGAGGCCGGATTCGACCCAGAGCTGGTCCGCTTCGGGCTCCAGACCGTCGACGACGCCGAATTCGAGCGTCGCCAGACGCCGCCGGGGGTGCGGATCACCTCGCGCGCCTTCGGACAGGACCTGCGGATGCCGATCACCAACGCCTGGCGCCCCTACCGGGCAGCCACCGCGGCTCAGGCCGAGGGAGGGATCGCAGGCGGCACCCTGCGGGAAGGGTGAGCGCGTAACCTCAAACCCGGATGTGTGGAATCGCCGCCAAGTACGGACTCGTCGACCCAGCCGCCGGCGAGCGGATGCTCGAGCGCCTGGCCCACCGCGGGCCCGACGACACCGGCTCGGTGACGGTCTCAGACAGCGCCTGGCTGGGCCACACCCGCCTCTCGATCGTGGATGTCGAGGGCGGCAAGCAGCCGCTAGTCAGCGAGGAGCCGGAGGTGTGGCTGGTCGGAAACGGCGAGATCTACAACCACGAGGACGTCCGCCAGACCCTCGACGGGCAGATCTTCTCCACCCGCTCCGACAACGAGGTGGCGCTGCATCTGATCGCCGAGCGCGGGCCCGAGGCGATCGACGAGCTGAGCGGGATGTACGCGTTCCTCGCCGCCGGCACCGACGGGCAGTTCGTCGCCGCGCGCGATCCGGTGGGGATCAAGCCCCTCTACTGGGCGCGCCGTGACCGCGACATCCGCTTCGCGTCGGAGATGCGCGCTTTCGACCCTGCCTGGCTGCCGCTGGTGGAGGTCTTCCCGCCCGGCCACTACTGGACCCCGGACACGGGCCTCGTGCGCTTCGAGCGGGCGGTGCCGGCCAGCTCGCTGAAGCGCTATCCGGGACCGGACTCCCCCGACGCACCGATCCCCGAGGACATGCTGCGCGAGACCCGTGAGGTGATCGTCACGGCCGTCGATCGCCAGATGATGGGCGACGTTCCCGTCGGCGTGTTCCTCTCGGGCGGGCTCGATTCGTCGCTGGTGGCCGCGATCGCCGCCGACTACCTGCGTGCCCGCGGCCAGCGACTGCAGACCTTCGCCGTCGGCACCGAGCACAGCAGCGACCTGCTGGCCGCCCGCGCCGCGGCCGAGCACCTGGACTGCGACCATCGCGAGCACGTCTACACGGCCGACGAGGCGCTCTCGATCCTGCCCGAGGTGGTG
Source organism: Solirubrobacterales bacterium (assembly GCA_038233455.1). Lineage (GTDB taxonomy): Bacteria > Actinomycetota > Thermoleophilia > Solirubrobacterales > Thermoleophilaceae > JAAYBF01. The sequence goes on from JBBSLY010000111.1 coordinate 4,467, forward strand.
CGCTCGATCGAGTCCTTCGACCCCTCGCTGGTGCGCAGCGCAGTGCCCAACTACCTGCTCGCCGAGCTCGCCGCAGAGCACGTGAAGGTGGTGCTCACCGGCGAGGGCGCGGACGAGATCTTCGCCGGCTACGGCTACTACCACCGCGACTTCCCCGAGGAGGGCGACCTCCACGACGAGCTGGTGCGCACCATCGAGGGTCTGCACAACCTCAACCTCCAGCGTGCCGACCGGGTGACGATGGCCCACAGCCTCGAGGCGCGAGTGCCCTTCCTCGACCGCGAGGTGATCGCGTTCGGGCTGCACCTGCCCGCCGGGTGGAAGGTCTCGGGCCCCGACCGTCCCGAGAAGCGCCTCCTGCGACAGGCCTTCGACGGCTGGCTCCCCGAGGAGCTGCTGTGGAGAAAGAAGGAGCAGTTCGGGACGGGCTCCGGGGCCCAGGACGTGCTCACCGAGGCGGTCGAAGCGAAGATCAGCGACTCGGAGTTCGAGGCCGAGCGCGGTCAGCTCGATCCGCCGATCCGCAGCAAGGAGGAGCTCGCCTACTACCGCATCCTCAAACACGCCCTACCGGGGCTGCGCACAGAGGAGACCGTCGGGCGCTTCGCGACGACCTGAGTGAGCTTCGCGACCCGAGCAGTAGCACGGTGCTGCACTTTTCACGTTCGTTGATCGGCTGTGCGAAGGGCCTGCCAGCTGCGCGCCGCGCATCACGGAGCGGCGATCCTCCACTACGACGCCGACTTCGAGCGGCTCGGCGCCGACACCGATCTCGCAGTGGAGGTCGAAGCCCTCGCACCGCTCGGCTCGCTGCCGTGAGGCCGCGCCAGACCCAGTCGGGCGCTTCGCGACGGCCTGAGGAAGGCCACCGAGCCCCCGCGAACGGCGAGATCGACGCCGTCGACCGCGTTCGTCTCGCCGAAGGACTTCCGCAGCCCCGAGGTCTCGATCGCCAGCGTTCCACCCGATCCCATCGCCATCCTTTCGTCGACCTTCATCGTCACCTTAGACAGGCCCCGCGGGCCGGACTCATCGGCCAAGGCCCCAGGAGATCACCCGATCGGGATGGATGCGGATCAGCGGCTCGGGCTCGGTGACCGCCTCGGCGCGGCCCCGTACCGTGACCGCCCGCGGGCGCCATGGGTCGGTGCTGGCAAGGTCGTCGACGACGATCGCGGCCCGCCCGGAACGAGCGACGTCGCGGAACTTCTTGGTCGCCGCGAGGTCGTGGCCGCGAACCTCGATCAACTCCG
>JBBSLY010000112.1:0-5711 GCA_038233455.1 Solirubrobacterales bacterium
CCGGTAAACCCGCCATCGCGCCCACCCCTGGGCACTGACGGTTCCCGAGTCGGGGTTGCTGTACGCTCAGCGGCCCGATGGCCTCCCCCCCCGAAGACGACAGCCTGGTCGATCGTCTCTCTCGTCAGGGCGAGGAGGCCCTGGGTCGCGTGGCCGAGGAGCTGATTGCGAACCCGGTGGTGAACAAAGCGATCACTGGAGCATTCGGGGCGCGCGAGCGGGCCGTGCAGGCGCAGGAGGCGGCGATGGGCGCGCTGAATCTGCCCTCCGCGGCGGACATCGAGCGCCTCACCCGCCGCCTGCGTTCGGTTTCGCAGCGGCTGGAGTCCATCGAGGACTCCCTCGACCGCCTCGAGGAGCGTGAGGCCGCCGCCGCGACCGCGCGGGACGCCGACACGTCGTCCGCCGTGAAGGTCCAAGTAGAGGAGATCGCCCGGGACATCGCTGCACTGCGCGAGGCCGTGACACCGGAGGGCGACCCGGTGCCTCGCGCGCAGGAGCGCCTGACCGTCTCCGAAGCGACCCGCTGACGGGCGCTGGCCCCACTCCTGGGTACGACCACCACCTCTCGGGCGCCGGCGCCGCGAGGCCGCTGCTGAGTCCGGAGCCCCACAGGCCGCGAGCGTAGGTGAACATCCCGGGGGCCTCGAGCTTACCGCCAGGCTCGTAGACTCCAGCCCCGATGACAGATCGCCCAGACATCCCCGATGCCCTCCGCGACGCGGTGGAGCGCACCGTCCAGGCCACCGCGGACACTCGCCTGCGCGCGCAGGACGTCGTGGACGACCTCGGGGGCACCGTGGACGAACTGGTCAAGAACGCCGAACGCGGACTGCGTACCGGCCGCCGCAGCGTGCGCGCGGCCGTAGGGGAACGCCTGCCGGCCACGGGCGATGAGATGAAGGGTCTCCGCGCAGAGCTGCGGAGGATCTCGCAGCGGCTGGACTCGATCGAGGCTCGCCTGTCCGAGCCCGGCGCGAGGTCGGCGGGTCAGGGCTCAGGATCGAAGCCGAAGTCCGCCGCGAAGCAGTCGAGCGCGAAGAAGCCGAGCACAAGGAAGTCGAGCGCGCAGCGAGCTCCGGGCAAGTCCTCAGCCACGAAGACCGCCGCCAAGAAGTCGCGCTCGAAGTAGCCATGCCGGGCCGCCGCGTCCTCATCACGGGGGTGGGGAGCCCGCTGGGGTCGGCCCTCGCGCAAAGGTTGGCGGCCGACCCCTCCTTCGACTACGTGGCCGGACTCGACACGCGCCGCCCGTCACGGCCGCTCGAGGGCGTCGACTTCATCGAGGCCGATATCCGAGACCCGGTCATCGCGACGCTGATACCGCAGGCCGAGGTCGACACGGTCATGCACAATCAGATCGTGCGTCGCGTCGGGCCCGGGATGTCGAGCCGCTCGATGCACGACATCAACGTGATCGGCTCGCTCCAGCTGCTCACCGCGTGCGAGCGCTCTCCCTCGATCGAGGCGATCGTGATCCGCGGCTCAGCCGGCATCTACGGCTCCGAGCCCCACGCCCCCCAGTTCTTCGACGAGGAGATGGCCCGCCTCTACCCGCTGCGCAGCCGCTTCCAACGCGATGTCGGTGAGATCGAGAACCTCTTCGACACCTACGCTCGCCGCCACGCGGGGACGGTTTGCACGATGCTCCGCTACCAGCCCTCGATCGGACCACTTGTGGATACGCAGATCACCCGCTACCTGTCGGCTCCGATCGTTCCCACCTACCTGGGCTTCGACCCCCGGATGCAGTTCGTGCATGAGGACGATGCCCTCGACGCGCTCGCCGCCACGGTCCGGCGCCCGGTGCGAGGCGCGGTGAACGTGGCCGGGCCGGGCAGCATCGGGCTCACCCGGATGATCCGCAGCGCGGGTCGGCCGTCGCTTCCGGTGCCGGCGCCACTCTTCGCGAGGGTGTCCGACTCCATGGGCCGTCTCGGCGTCCCGCGGCTGTCGGACGACTTCCAGCGGCTGTTGCGCTACGGCCGCGCGGTCGACACGCGTCGCCTGGTGGACGAGGTCGGGTTCACCCCCGGCTATTCGACTCCCGCCGCGGTGGACGACTACGTCAGGCGGCGCGATGGCGGGCGGGTCCCTCCCAGCCTCGCCGCGGTGGGGATCTGAGCGCGGTGGCCGGGTTCGGACAGGGCGTGGCCGTCGCGACGATGTTCCTGCGTGGACTGCGCGGCGGGCTCGACGCGGGCCTCGACCTGCCGGAGGCCATGGCCCGCTCGGCCGCCGAGCTTCCGCGCGGGGTTCGTGACGGGGTGCGCGCCGCCCTCCGTCGCCTCGACGGCGACTACCAGGAGGACGAGTGGGGCTTCGACGCGGAGTTCGTGGACGCCGTCGAGCCGCTGTTCGACTTCCTCTATGACCGCTGGTGGCGCGTGGATGTGACCGGCGTCGCGAACGTGCCCGCCCACGGCCGCGCGCTGCTGGCCGCGAACCACGCCGGGATCATGCCCTGGGACGCGACGATGATGTCGATGGCGCTGATGCGCGAGCACCCGCTGCCGCGCCAGCCGCGCTTCCTGGTGCTCAACTGGGCGTTCGACCTGCCCTACGTGTCGGTGGTGATCCGCAAGGTGGGTGGCGTCGTGGCCTCGCCGCACAACGCCGTGCGCCTGCTTGAGTCCGATCAGCTCGTTGCCGTCTTTCCGGAGGGAGTGAAGGGGACGGGCAAGGACTACTCACAGCGCTACCGCCTTCAGCGTTTCGGTCGCGGGGGGTTCGTCGAGATCGCGCTGCGCACCGGCGCGCCGATCGTGCCGGTGGCGGTGGTGGGCAGCGAGGAGATCTACCCCAAGCTGGGCGAGGCGCCGCTGCTCGCCCGCGCCGTGGGCGCCCCCTTCTTCCCGCTCACGCCCACCTTTCCCTGGCTCGGCCCGCTGGGAGCGGTGCCGCTGCCGTCGAAGTGGCGGATCGAGTTCTGCGAGCCGATCGAGACCGCCTCGCTGGGTCCGGACGCCGCGGCCGACCGGGCGCTGGTGCTCGAGCTCTCCGAGCGGGTGCGCGAGACCATTCAGCGAAAGGTGCTGGAGAATGTGGTCGAGCGCGGCCCCGCCTTCGTTTAGAAGTGCACGCCGCGCAGTAGGTAGGCCATGGCCACCGCCTCGGTGGACATCTCCTCGTCGCCCGCCGGCGGTGCCCCGTCGGACTTGCCCGCCTCGAGCTCTGACTTCTTCTTGCCCTTCGCCGACTTGGAGTCCGGGAACAGGTTGTAGGCCTGGTTGAGCACGAGGTCCACGGTCTTGGGCGAGATCGCGTAGAGCACTTCGCCGAATGTGCCCAGCCGCGAGGCCTTACGCTTGGACTTGTCGATCATCGCGTCGCAGAGCATCTGCGCGGCCTCGTCGGGCGTGAGGGTGGGGAAGGCCTTGTACATGTCCGTGGGCGCGATCATCGGCGTCTGCACCAGCGGCATGTAGATCGTGGTGAACTTGACGTTGTCGGCCACGCACTCGGGCGCCACGCAGCGCGAGAACGCGTCGAGCGCCGACTTCGAGGCCACGTAGGCCGAGAACCGCGGCGTGTTGGTCTGGACCCCGATCGAGGAGACGTTGATGACTTGCCCGGACTTGCGCTCACGCATGCCGGGCAGCAGCGCGAGGATGAGCTTCAGCGCGCCGAAGTAGTTGAGCTGCATGGTGCGCTCGTAGTCGTGAAAGCGGTCATAGGAGCGCTCCACGGAGCGCCGGATCGAGCGCCCGGCGTTGTTGATCAGCACGTCGACCCCGCCGTGCACCGCCAGCACCTCCTCGGCAAGGCGGTCGATGTCCTCGAGGCTCGAGAGGTCCGCGGGGTGCACGTGAGCCTTGCCGCCCGCGTCCTCTACCCGCTCGGCGACCTCGTCGAGCTTCTCCTTGGTGCGCGAGACGAGCAGCACCTCGCCCCCGGCCTCGCCGATCTTGATGGCGGCGGCCTCTCCGATGCCGCTCGAGGCGCCCGTGATCAGCACCTTCTTGCCCGCGATCGCGGTCTTCAGCGACCGATCCCGGAACAGGTCCGGGTCCATGTTGCGCTCCCAGTAGTCCCACAGGGCGGGGGCGTAGGTGTCCAGCGGCGGCACGGCGATGCCGGTGCCCTTGAGCGCTCGCTGGGTGTCGCGCGCGTCGAAGGTGCAGCGAAAGTCGCGCACCTCCATCGCCTCGGGCGGGATGCCGAGGTCCGAGTAGACCTGGTTGCGGATCTTCTTGACCATCGGGATCGCGTTCAGCCCGGCGCGGAAGCCCTTGGGGACCACGTTGATCAGGTTCTGATCGATGCGCATCGCGAACTGCGGCGCATGTGCCGCCTTCGCGAAGGAGTTCAGCGCCTGGCCGACCGACATCGGCTCCGGATCGACCAGGTGGTAGGTGTCCCCGGGCAGCTCGGAGTCGGGCAGGTGGGCGATGTGGTCCATCGCCCGGGCCACGAAGTCCACCGGCACCATCGTCACGTTGCCACCCTCGGGGCCGGCGACGGGAAACCACTCCGGCAAAGCGCGACGGAGCTTCTGGATCAGCTTGAAGAAGTAGTAGGGCCCGTCGACCTTGTCCATCTCGCCGGTCTCTGAGTGTCCGAGCACGACCCCCGGCCGGAAGACCAGCGTCTTGGCCTCCACGCCCTCGCGGACGATCTGCTCGGACTCGTACTTCGTGCTGTGGTAGTGGTGGGGGAGCTTCTGGTCCTCGTCGAACATGTCCTCCTGGAAGACGCCCTTGTAGGAGCCCGCGACCGCGATCGAGCTGGTCAGGTGGAAGCGCCCGACGTCGTGTGCGTTGGAGAACTCGACCACGTGGCGGGTGCCCTCCACGTTGGCCTTTATCGAGGACTGCTCATCGGCCTGGATGTCATAGACGGCCGCGAGGTGGAACAGGTGGTCGATCTTCTCGTCGAAGTCCTCCACGCCGAGCCCGGGCTTGGACAGGTCCCCGGGGACCGGGACGATCCGCCCCTCCTCGGCTCCCAGCCGCTGGATCAGCGCGTCGACCTTGCCCTTCGACCCCTCCCGAACTAGCACGTACACCGTGCCCTCGCGCTTTGACAGCTCCTCCACGAGATGCCGGCCGATGAAGCCGGTGGCCCCGGTTACGAAGTAGTTCAAGACGCCTCTCCTCCTCTTGCGTGGACCGGATCCGGCATCGACGCCGGACCCCTGAAGCCCTCCCGCCGCGAGTCTATTACCGGGGCCCGGGCTGCGCAGTCGAGGCGGCAGGCTCGGTCGCTGTAGCGTCCGCCCCAGTGAAGGAAGGTGAGCTCACCCTCAAGCAGGCGGCCGAGCGGGCAGGGGTCTCCCCTTCCACCCTCAAACGGTGGGCTTCGACCGGGGTGATCCCGAAGGTCCGCGGCTCGCGCGGGGATGAATGGACCGCGGCGTCCGCCTCACATGCGCGGGTCGTGGCTCGATTGCGCGATCGCGGGCACTCGCTGGCCGAGATCCGCCGGGCGACCGCGGACGGTCGCCTCGCCTATGGCTACGTGGAGGACATGTTTCCCGACAGCCACGGGACCCGCACGCTCGAGGACGCGGCCGACGCCACCGGACTCGAGCCCGCGCTGATCGAGCGCTTCTGGGCCAGCCTCGGCCTGCCGGCCCCCGGCCTCGACAGCCTCACCGACGATGACGTGCAGGCCCTTCAGTACGCGGCCTCGGTGCTCGCTTCCGGGCTCCCGCTCGTGGCCTTCCTGCAGCTCGGGCGCGTGTACGGCCAGGCGCTCGCCCGGATCGC